>JASFRE010000435.1:0-4194 GCA_050115055.1 Candidatus Eiseniibacteriota bacterium
TCGTGCCGAGCGCATCCGCTTCTTCATCCGCGACGCCTACCAGAACTGGGGCACGCTCTTCGTCGTGCTCGGCGGCGATACCGACCAGATCCCGACACGGATGATCCAGTCGACGCTGCCGGTGCTCGAGCAGATCCCGAGCGACATGTACTTCGGCTGTCTCGACGGCAACTGGAACGCCGATGCCGACGCCCTGCTCGGCGAGGGGATCAGTGGCTCCAACCCGGCGCCCGCCGACGACGTGGACCTGCTCTTCGAGGTCTCGGTCGGGCGGATCAGCGCCTCGACGCCCGAGGAGGCGAGCGACTACATCGACAAGCTGCTGGCCTACGCGATCGACGCGCCGGATGACGACGGCTACCCCGCCTCGGTCCTGGCGCTCGCCGAGCGCCTGTTCCCGGAGACGCACGGCGCCACCTACGCCGACGAGGCCCTGGCGCTCGTTCCCGGCCTCTTCACGACCACCCGGCTCTACGAGGACGCGGGTTCCATCCCGGGTGCCAGCGAGCTCACGCTGGACGCTGCCGTGGACTCGATCAACGCCGGCTACGGCGTGCTTCTCCACGTCGGCCACGGCTATCGCAACACGATGTCGATCGGCCCCGACACGATCGACAACCAGACAGTGGACGCGCTCGTGAACGGTCCCCGGCAACCGATCGTCTGCTCGATCAACTGCAGCTCGGCATCGATCGACTACAACACGATCGGCGAGCACTGGATCCTTAATCCCGCCGGTGGCGCCATCGCCTATGTCGGCACCTCTCGCCAGTCCTACCTGAATCCGGCCACCACCTACATGCAGGAGTGGTTTCGCCTCGCATTCCAGGACACCGTCCGGAGCTTCGGGCTCGTCACCGATCTTGCGCGCCTGGCGCTGGTCACGGGCGCCGACAACGACGGTGCCCGTCGGCGCAACCTGACCGCGACCGTCGCCCTCGGCGATCCGGAGCTGGAGTTGCGTGCGGCGCGCATCGACACGCTGGCGGTCGAGCATGCCGCGTCCTTCGAGCTCGGGCAGGGCACCTTCCCGGTCGAGGTGCGTGACGAGGGTGCGCCCCTGGCCGGCGCCACGGTGACGCTCGTCGCCGCCGGTGGCGCGGCCTATGCGCGCGGCACCACCGGCGCCGCCGGCACCGTCCAGCTACCCTTCAGCCCGCATGCGCCCGGCGACGCGACGCTCACCGTCTGGGCGCCGGGCCATCGGGTCGTTCGCTCGATGGTGCCGGTCGTCGAGACGCCGGAACCGTTCGCGCACGCGCACGGCGTCCTGATCGACGACGACACGAGCGGCCTCTCGAGCGGCGATGGTGATGGTCTGGTCGACGCCGGCGAGCTCGTCGAGGTGGTGATCGAGCTCGCCAACGGCGGCGCGGCACCTCTCCATGCGCTGGTCGCGACCCTGACCGTCGACGATCCGGCCGGTGTCCTGACGCTGGTCGAGGACGTCGTCGATCACGGCACCCTCGAGCCCGACAGCCTCTCGACCGGTTCCTCCCCCTTCGCGATCCTGGTCGACAGCGCCGTCCCGGCCGCCTACCAGCCACTGCTGCAGCTGGCCATGGTCGCGAGCGAGGGGGCCTGGAACGAGGTCATCCCGCTGCCGGTGCGCCGTCCCGAGCTCGAGCACGAGGGACATCGGGTCGACGATGCGTCGCCGCGCGGCAATGGCAACGGCGTCATCGAGAGCGGTGAGGAGATCTGGCTGTTTCCGGCCGTGCGCAACGCGGGCCTCGACGACGTCGACTCCGTGTCGGTGACGTTGCGTGCCCTCGACCTTGAGCTCGAACCGCATCCGCTGGTCGCGGTCACCGACAGCACGGTGACGCTCGGGGGGCTGGCGGCCGGCGCGGTGGCGCGTGGTGACTCGCTCGTCCTGTCCCTCGATCCGGCCGCGGACCCGGCCGGCGTCCTGCTCGAGCTCACGCTGTCGGCGCCGCCCCAGTCCGACCGGGTGCGGCTCGTCGACATCGTGCCGCCGGGAGTGGCGGACTCGCTGCGCGCCACCGGCAGCCAGCGGTCGATCACGCTCGGCTGGCATCCGGCACCGGATGAGGACCTGGAAGGCTACGACATCTACCGGTCCGACACCCCGGGCGGCATGGAGACACGGATCAACGACCAGACGATCCTCGGCAGCGCCACCTACGAGGACCGCGGCCTGCCGGAGCTGACGCGCTTCTACTACACCGTGGTCGCCCGCGACAGCTCGCGCAACAGGGGCCCGGTCTCGGCGATCGTGTCGGCGACGACGACGCCACCCCTGCATGCGGGCTGGCCGCAGGTCGTGGGGATCCAGAGTTCAGCTTCACCGACACCGATCGATCTGGACGGTGACGGGGTGCTCGAGATCCTGGTCGCGGCCGACATGCAGCATGCCTGGCACGCCAGCGGCGAGGAGGTCACCGACGGCGACGACGATCCGCGCACCAGCGGTCCGCTGTCGCTGGCGGCGCGCTCGGCGGAGCGCGGCTTCCAGGCCACGCAGGCGGCCGGCAACCTCGACACGGAGCCCGGCATCGAGATCGCCAACGTGAGCTTCATCGCCGACTCGCTCTTCGTCTGGAGCGCCGACGGCACGCCGCTCTCGGGCTTCCCGAAGCGTCTGCAGAGCGACTACAACTGGGCCTCGCCGATCATGGCCGACCTGGACGTCGACCGCGACCGCGAGATCCTGGTCTGGACCGGTGACGGACGGCTGTACGGCTGGCATCACGACGGCGAGGAGATCGTCGACGGCGACCAGAACCCGTCGACCGACGGGATCCTGATCCGCATCCCGGACGCCGAGTTCTGCTACGGCGCGCCGGCGGTCGCGAACCTGGACGGGGACCCCGAGCTCGAGATCGTCGTCGCGGTCAACCTGTCGAGCGACGACGCGGGACGCATCTACGCCGTCGAGAGCGACGGCACCATCGTGCCGGGCTGGCCGGTCGCCACCGGTGGACCGTTGCAGCCGTCGGCGATCTCGTCGTCGCCGGCGATCGGCGACCTCGACCAGGACGGCGATCCGGAGATCGTCGTCACGGCCGAACGCGACGGCGGACGGGTCGTCGTGCTCGAGGCAGACGGCTCGCCCGTGCCCGGCTGGCCGGTGCCGGTGCCGGCGAACACCGCGGATGCGCGACTCCCGTCGCCCGTCCTCGCCGATCTCGATGACGACGGCTTCCTCGATGTCATCGTGCCGTCGACCGACGGCAACCTGCATGCCTGGGACCGGCACGGCGTGCCGCTCGACGGCTTCCCGGTCGGCTTCGCCGACCTGCCGGCGCAGGCGACGCAGTGCACGCCGGCCGTGGCCGACGTCGATGCCGACGGCAAGCTCGAGATCCTCCTCGGCGATGAGAGCGGCAAGCTCCACGGCTTCAACCATGACGGTTCGCAGATCGACGGCTTCCCGATCCAGACCGGTGGCGAGCTGCGGGGTTCGCCGGCCGTCTGGGACCTGGACGCCGACGGCCTGGTCGAGATCGTCGCCATGAGCAGCGATCTGAACGTCTACCTGTGGGACCTGCCGCACGTGTTCGATCCCGACGCGGCGCCGTGGCCGTTCTTCCGCCACGATGTCCGCAATCACGGCAGCACGGCGGCGCCTCGCCTGCCGGACGCGATCCGCGATCCGGCGGCCGGCGCCACGTCGCCGGTCGTGCGTCCGGCGCTGCACCGCGCCGTGCCCAACCCGTTCAACCCGGCGACGCGCATCGCCTTCGAGGTGCCCGGCGAGCCCGGGAGCGCGCGGCCGCTCACGCTGGCGATCTACGACGTCACCGGGCGCCGGGTACGCACGCTGATCGATGGCGCCGTCGGCAGCGGCCGGCACGTCGCCGTCTGGGATGGCCGGACCGATCGCGGTCCCGGGGCCGCTTCCGGCGTCTACCTGGTGCGACTCGCGATGCCCGGCTTCACGGACTCCCGGAAGATCGTGCTGCTCGAGTGATGCGGCCCGCGCCCCCTGGCCCGCCCAGCGTCCGCGTTCCATGTTGCAAGACCGGCGCCCACGGTGTATAGGAGTGCCCCGACAGAAACCGGCGTCTGCCTGCTTCGCCGTCCGTCCCTCCGGGTCGTCGGTCCCCCGGGGTCCTGGGTCCCCCTAGCCGTCGCGTCCCGACGTCCGGACGCCGGTACCCCTCGCCCGGCCACGAGCTGCCGGAGAGAGACCTGCATGCGATCCCCCGAGCCATCGCGCCGCCCGCT
>JASFRE010000436.1:0-4174 GCA_050115055.1 Candidatus Eiseniibacteriota bacterium
GCACGGCGAGGCAGCCGCCGGCGACGCGGCGCACGGCGATCCGTCACACGGCGCGAGCGAACCGGGGCTCGGCGCCCGTCTGCCGCTCTGGTCGGTGATCCCGTTCGCGGGGATCCTGCTGTCGATCGCCATCTTCCCGCTCGTGGCGCCGCACTTCTGGCACCGGCACTTCCCGCTGGTGTCGGCCGGCTGGGCACTCATCTTCGCCATTCCCTTCGTGGCCGCCTACCGGGCGGAGGCGTTCCACGAGATCCTGCACATCTACCTGATCGACTATGTCCCCTTCATCATCCTCCTGTGGACCCTGTTCACCGCCGCCGGCGGCATCCTGCTGCGGGGCACGCTGGTCGGCCGCCCCGAGACCAATCTCGTCATCCTGGTGATCGGGACCCTCTGCGCCTCGTGGATGGGGACGACCGGGGCGGCGATGATCCTGATCCGACCGCTGCTCCGGGCCAACGCCGCCCGACGCTACCGGGTCCACACGGTCGTGTTCTTCATCTTCCTGGTCGCCAACATCGGGGGCTCGCTGACCCCACTCGGCGACCCACCGCTCTTTCTCGGGTTCCTGCACAAGGTCCCGTTCTTCTGGACACTGAACCTGATCCCCCACATGGGACTGATCGCGGCACTTCTCCTCCTGCTCTACTACCTGATCGACCGCTTCTACTGCTTTCCGCGTGAACATCACGAGGCGCGTCATCCGGTGGGCGAGCGGACGCCGCTGCGCATCGAGGGCGCCCACAACTTCCTGTTCCTGCTCGGCGTGCTGGCCGGTGTCATCGTCAGCGGCATCTGGGACGCGGGGAGCATCACCATTCTCGGTGTGCACCAAGGTGTGCAGAACCTATTACGCGATGGCTGGCTCGTCCTCATGGGGCTGGGCTCGATGTGGACGACGCGCGCCCAGACGCGCCAGGACAACGGCTTCAGCTGGTTCCCGATCCTGGAGGTCGCCTACCTCTTCGCCGGCATCTTCATGACCATCATCCCGGCCCTCGCGATCCTGAAGGCCGGCCAACAGGGAGCGCTGGCCCCGATGCTCGAGGCGGTGCGCGAGCCGGGACACTACTTCTGGGTCACCGGCCTCCTGTCGTCCTTCCTCGACAATGCACCGACCTACCTGACCTTCTTCAACTCGGCACTGGGCAAGTTCTTCGCGGGGCTGCCGGAGGCGGAGGCGGTCGCCCACCTGATCGCCGAGAAGAGGGTCTACCTCGAGGCGATCTCGGCTGGCGCCGTCTTCATGGGCGCCAACACCTACATCGGCAACGCGCCGAATTTCATGGTGCGCTCGATTGCCGAGGAGAACGGCGTCCCGATGCCCTCCTTCTTCGGGTACATGCTCCGGTTCTCGTTACCGATCCTCTTCCCGATCTTCCTCCTCGTCGAGCTCGTGTTCTTCGGCTGATGGCCATGGAGGCTGAGGAGACATCATGGCGGAAACGTTCAGTGAGGTCTACGTCGAGGGCGAGACCGACATCGTGCGTGGATTCGTCGCCGGGTTCCTGTCCGGTGCCGCGACCGCGGCGCGGGTGTTCGTCAACGTCGATCATGGCGTCGCCGACGACGGCATCGCGCGTCAGATGGCGGAGCGCGTCCACCTGATCGAGACGGTCACCCACCTGATCGTCGACGATCGCCTGCGCCCGAAGTTCCTCGAGGGCATCGGTCAGCACGGCGACCGCCTCGGCATCCACTCCCGCGGCACCCGTGGCGTGCGGGCCGCACGCTGCTCCTTCGACTGGGAGGTCTACTCACCGGATGAGGCGATGAAGGTGCGTCGCCTGTTCGAGAACGAGCGGCCGGCCGCCGTCGGGCTCGAGGGCTACGCACCCGAGCAGATCGTCCATGAGGGCGAGGGCAAGACCGGCATGTACACACCGACGCACGGCTTCGTGGTCAAGGCGACCGGGCATGCCGAGGGGCCGCCGGACGACCTCATCGACTGGGTCGCAAGGCTCGGGGAGGACGGCTTCATCCACGTCGGGCGCATCGAGCTCGTCTACGCGGAAGACGATCCGGGCCCGCAGTGAGGCACGGGGGCAGCGCGACCCGCACCTGCAGGTGTCGGCCGACGTCTCCTAGCCGCGCGCGAAGCACATCCCCGCGAAGCTGACGCACTGGCTCCCGTCGGCATCCCGCGCCTGGCCGTAGTCGACGAGCTCCCCGCACCCCGCGCCGCCCCCCGTCTCGAGCAGCCGCAGCACGGTGTAGATCGCACCCAGGCCACAGACGCGGTGGCGCTCGTCGACCTCGAGCACGGCGGCGGCAAAGCGCTCGGCGTCGCCGTCCGCGGCCGCCGCCAGCGCCCGCCGATCGGCGGCCTCGACCTCCTCGAGCTGCGCATCGGTGACCGGTTGCGAGTCGCCAAAGCGCGGCCCGACATGGGCCAGATCGGCGCCGGCCACGAAGCAGGCCCGTCGGCCCAGGCGCCCGAGCGTCGTCTGCAACGACTCGACGAACTCGGTGATCGCGGCTCGCACCGTGTCGCCGCCATCGCGCAGCTCCGCGGCGCCAACCCCGCAGAGGACCGGCACGATCGGTCGCACCTGCCCGTCGAGGGCATAGGCGAGATAGGTTGCGGTGAGCTCGAGCGAATGCTCGGTACGGTGCACCAGGAGATCATGATCGGTGGGGGCGCCGAGCTGCCGCTCGAGCACGCCGACCACCTCCAGGTCGAGGGGTAGCCGGCCGAGGGGCGTCGCGAAGGGCTTCGGCAGCACCGAGTAGTACGACTCGAGTCCGCCGTGGGCGGTCCCGACCAGCACATAGACATCGGGCTCGGCGTCCGTGTCCGCCGCTGGTGACGGCGCGCTCGCCGCGCTCGACCCGCCGGTGGGCGCCGTGGCCCGGCCGGTGGCGGGTCCCAGACGGCGATAGGTGCGTGCGTAGCACCGCGCACCGCGCTCGTAGTCGATGTGTGGTGCGACCAGCGCAGCGACCCGCGCGCGCCCGGCGCCCGCCGCGTCCTCTGCATGCTCCGCCCTGAGGCCGTCGAGGTAGCTCCGCAGGGCGTCGGGTGCCGCCGGGTAGACGCGGTCGGCGTGCGTCGGCAGGCGCTCGCTGGCGGCGCGGAGCGCCCCGACGATCCGGGACCGCTCCGCCCGGAAACGCTCACTCTCCAGCACCAGGGCCCGATCGAGCTGCTCGACGAAGGTCTCGATCTCGGCCGCGGCGACGATGCGGCCGGCCGCGCGGCTCATCGCCGCCTGCAGGTCGATGAGCGTGTGCTCGCCGTCGAGGAAGCTGAGAAACGGCAGGATCGCGGCACGCAGCACGATCGGCTCCTCCGCCACGCCCTGGCGATCGTTGATCAGCGCCAGCTTCTCGCCGTCCTGCTCGAAGATGAGGATCTCGACCGGGCGCAGGGCGGGCAGCATCCTGCGTCCGGTCGCATCGACGGAATCGCCCCCCATCACGCCTCGTCCCTGAAACCGGTCACCACCAGGAAGCAGGAGCCGTCGGCGATGACCCCGAGTCCGCCCTCCTCGGCGCGGCGCACCGCCGCCGGGCTCTCCGAGCCGGGCTGCATCCACACGAACTCGACGCCGGCCGCGACGGCCTCGGAGACCACCTTCTCGGTGATCGACGGAGGCGTGATGATCGAGATCCCACGCACGCGGACCGGCAGGCTCGCGAGGTCCGCATAGGCCTCGAGACCCTCGACGGTCGCCGCCCGCGGATTGACCGGGTAGACCTCGAGCCCGCGCTGCTGGTAGGCCCTGAGCACCTTGTTGCCGTACTTGGAGCGGTCCTGCGACGCGCCGACGACGGCGTAGGGGCCGGCGGCGAGGAACTGATCGATGAGCTCGGGAATGGTCGGCGGTGACACGGCGTCTCTCCTTCCCTCACGGTTCGTGGAGCGGGCCCGACAGTCTAGCACGAGGGCCTCCACGCGCGGCGGGCCGCCGGGGCGCGCCGGGGGCCGACCTGTCCCGATCCGTGCCATCTCCGGGGAGCGATCTCAAGATCGTGGCGCCCGGCGCCGATCCGTGCCGTAGGTCGACGGGCCCGGCGAGACCATCGGTGCGGACGCTGCCCCGTGGCTCCACCCGGAATCGCTTGCCTCGGCCCCGCCGGGCGACATAAGCTCACCCGGCCCTCGTGACCAGCTCGGCCCTCCGGCGGAGGGGCGATCGGTCGAGCCCCCGGTCGCGCGGCACCGACACGA
>JASFRE010000437.1:0-4166 GCA_050115055.1 Candidatus Eiseniibacteriota bacterium
GCCGCCTACGCCTGGGACTTCGGCGACGGCGCCACCGGCTCCGGGGTCATGCCCGTCCACGCCTACACCGACGCCGGCACCTACACCGTGACCCTCGAGGTCACCGATGACGGCGGCCTCTCATCGAGCTGCAGCACCACCGCCCGCATCCAGGAGCCCGGTCAGGAGGCCTGCCCGCGCAACCGCGCCTACTGGCGCACCCAGTGCGAGCGTCCCGGCTATGCGGCGACGATCTGCGAGGCGGGCATGGAGTACCTGTTCCGGTGCGCCATCGACGCGACGGGTGTCGACTCGTGGCACGTCCAGGAGGGCGTCTTCGAGAGCACCATGGAGCTGCAGGCCCTGACCGACGCGGAGCTCGCGATGCGACTCTGCGCCCAGCTCGACGGGCCGCGCCCGGTCACCCTGCGCGACAAGACCGAGTACGATTACCTGGCGGTGCAGCTCAGCGTCTGTGTCGGCGCGCTGCCGCTCGACACACTGGTCGAGCTGCCGGGGTACTTCAGCGGTACCGTCGCCGAGGCGATCGCCCTCATCGAGTCCGCGATCAACTCGGGGGTCGACCTGGAGCCGGCAGGGTACCTCGCCAAGGAGATCAGCACCGGTGAGGCCCTGATGGCGCCACCGTGTGAGGATCCGGAGGCGATCTACGGCAACGTGCCCGGCTGCACCGAGCCGAGCGCCATGACCGGCACCAGCGGCCGCAAGATGAACGGCGAGAGCATGGACCTGCTCGGCGCACCCGGGGCGATCGGGGCACCGACGGCACTGCTGGCTCGCGTCCACCCGAATCCGAACCTGCGCGGCTCGACCGCGGTGACGTTCACCGTCACCCCCGAGCTCGACGGGAGCGAGGTCCGGGTGGCGGTCTACGACGTCCGCGGGCGCCTGGTCCGGCAGCTCGTCGACGGATCGCGTGCCGCCGGTTTCCATACCGTGCAGTGGGATCTGACCGACTCCGGTGGCACGACCGTCGCCACCGGCGTGTACCTGTTCCGGGTGACGGTCGGCAACCACCAGACGACGGTCAAGCACCTCGTCGTGCGCCGCTAGGCGGCGCCGGCGGCATCCGTCGTGCGAGGTTGCGGCGGGCCGCCAGACATCGGTCCGGCTGGGGGCACGTGTCGCGCCCCCAGCCGGTGCAAGGGACGACGGCCACCACATCGCGTGTGGTGGCCGTCGTCATCAGCGGTGGCGCGGCTGGCGGCTTCAGCGTCTCATGGCTCGAGCCGTCGCTCGACGCTCTCGAGCTCCTCCTTCATGCGCAGGTTGTTCGGATTGAGGTTGACCGCGCGGCGCAGGTAGCGTGCAGCACCCTCGAGGTCATCCTGTTCGAGCAGCGTCCGGGCCAGGAGCTGCAGGACGCGCGGTTCGTCCGGATCGAGCTCCACCGAGCGCTCGAGGTGCTGCCGGGCCAGGTCCTCGCGCCCGAGCGCCTGGGCGGCGCGGCCGGCCTCGGCGTACGCCTCGGCGCTGTCGGGATCGTCCCCCGCGGCACGCTCTGCCTCGCGCAGCGCCTCCTCGTAATAGCCGTCGCGAATCAGCAGACGGGCGTAGTACGTCCGCATCGCCGAGGCCTGCGGCTGCTCGGCCAGGAGATCGCGACAGAAGTCGAGGATCTCCCCCTCCCGGGACTGCTTGCGAAGCGCCAGGGTCAGATCACGGACCGGAAGCGGGGCGCCCGGCAGCGCCCGTACGACCTCGCGCAGGAGCGGCTCGGCCGCTGCGTAGTCGCGCCGCGCGATCAGGCGCTGTGCCTGGACGTAGCGTTCGATCGCCTCGGCGTGGTCAGGGGCATGGGCACCCCGCGTGTCGAGGCGCTCACCGACCGGCAGTCCGCTCTCGTCGACCGCACCCCGGCCGCCACTCCCTGATCCGCCGCCGCCCACGTAGCCGAGGGCGCGGAGCTGCTCCATCTCCTCGGCGCTCGGTGTGAGCGCCACCTCGACCTCCTCGTGCGGCACCGGCGGCGTGGCGATCATCGCCGCGAGCTGCGCGCGCATCGCTTCCCCCCGCTCCGGCTCCTCGTCAAGCCGGTTCGTGTGCTCGGCGGGATCGCGACCGAGGTCGTAGAGCGCCGGCTTGGCCCCGTGCACGTACTTCCAGTCGCCCTCGTAGAGCACGCGCTGCTCCGCGAGCGCCAGTACCTCGTGCGCCGCCACCGACTCGGCGTAGTAGGCCGGCTCCGTGGCCCGCTCGCCGCGCTCGATGAGCGGGCGCAGACTCTGTCCCTGCACGATCTCCGGGATCTCGATGCCCACGTAATCGAGAATCGTCGGCATGAGGTCGACGGTACCCACCTGGGCATCGATGACCCGCCCGTGGGGAACCGAGCGCGGCGACCAGATGATCAGCGGCACCTGCAGCGTCGACTCGAAGACGAAGAAGCCGTGCTCCGACTCGCCGTGATCGCCAAGTCCCTCGCCGTGGTCACCGACCGCCACGAGGAGCGTCGAGTCCGCCAGCCTGAGCCTCTCGAGCTCGACGACGAGCTTGCCGATCTGCGCATCCATGAACGCGATCTCGTCGGCGTAGGCCTCCGGCGAGCCGATGTCCTCGTGCCGGTCCGACCGGTAGGGATAGTGTGGGTCATAGAAGTGAACCCAGAGCAAGAACGGCCGGCGCGGTGGAGTCGCGAACTCGTTCAGCGTCTGGAGCGCCGCCGAACAGACCTCGTCCGCCCGGAGCTCGGCCCCCGCCACCGTCTGGGAGACGAGACCCTCGGGCTCGGTGTAGATGCGAAAGCCCTGCTTGAGTCCGAACCGCCGGCGCAGGATCACCGACGCGACATGCGCGGCGGTCTCGCGGCCGTGGATCTGCAAGGTCTCGGCAAGCGTCGTGCTGGCCCGGTCCACCTGGTCGAACATGTTCTGCCGCACGCCGTGCACGAAGGGATAGGTTCCAGTCATGATCGTGGCGTGCGACGGCAGGGTGAGGGGGGTGCAGGCATCGCAGCGCTCGAAGCGCACGCCCTCGCGGGCCAGCCGGTCGAGCACCGGGGTGCGCGCCGCCTCGTTGCCGTAGCAACCGAGATAGTCGGCGCGTGTCGTGTCCATGGTGATGAGGAGCACGTTGACGGGATCGGGGTAGCTGGCAGGTGGCGCGTCGGCCTGCTCGGATTCGGAGCCGGAGCAACCGGCGAGCAGCACCGGCAGCACGACGAGGCCAGCGAGTGCGGTCACCGCGGCGACCGGCCGTGGCCGGGACCGTCCGGAGCAGCGGCGACCGGGGCGGCAACCGCCGGGGAGGCTCGGGTGCAGGTCCACGGGACGAGTGGGAGGTGATTCCATGCGGTTCAAGGGTCGTTCCTCGAGCGATCGTTGAGAGGATCGTGCTTCCAGGCGGGACGCACGGTGGTACGGGTCCAGGGCCGGGTGAAGCCTATCACGGCGGAGCCCGGACGGCATCGTCAAGGCATCCAGCGTTCGAGCGCCGTGCCTAGCGTCCGAGCGCCGCTCCTAGCGTCCGAGCGCCGCGGCCCGCTCCAGGTACTCGAGCGCGGTGGTGGTCTCGCCGTGGCTCTCGAGATAGCGGGCACGACTTTCGAGCATGAGACGGTACTCACGGAGGATGGCGCGCTCCCGGGCGTCGCGCGGCGCCCCGGCGGTACCCCGTGGCCCGGCCAGGTCCGGGACCGGCAGCCGGCGAAGGCTGTCGGTGTGCGCGACCCGCAGTAGCAGACCCTCGGGGATCAGCCGGTAGCCACCGAGCAGCGGCTGGCCTGCGAGGTCCGCGGTCGCGTAGGTCGGTCGCCGCCGCACCGACTCCTCGAGCAGGCGACGGCGCATACGGCGAAACGTCTCGCGCGCGGCGGCGATGTCGTAGGGGCGGCCGGCCTCGGCGAGTCGCGCGACCGTCGCGACCGCATCGAGCGCGTCGCGGCACGCCGCCACCAGCTCCGGGGCGCGTCGCGCGAGCTGCCGGTCGAGCACCGGGCTGGCGAGCATGCCGAGGTCGACGACGACGACGTCGGGGCGCAACCCCTCGACCGTCTGGTAGTAGAGGGCCGGGCTCGAGAAGCTGTCCCAGCGACCGGTCACGATCACCGCGTCCGGCTCGACCAGGCGCAGCGTGTCGTGCACGTAGTCACGGAGCAGCATGAACTCGTGCCGGTCCAGGGCGCGCCAGTGCAGGGCGAGCGGTGCGAGTGACAGCGCGATCAGCGC
>JASFRE010000438.1:0-4161 GCA_050115055.1 Candidatus Eiseniibacteriota bacterium
AGCACCGGCGCTGACGCCACTCGGCGCCGCCGAACGCGAGGTCCTGGCGGCGCTCAATGCACTCGAGATCGACACGCTGCGTCCGGTCGAGGCGCTGGGGCTCCTCGATCGCTGGCGACAGCGCCTGCGCCACCCCACGGCGCCGTCCGAAGGGGACGGCGGTGGGCAGGGGAGCGGCTGAACGGCCGCGGCGCCGGCGTGCACCGCGTCCACCGGATCAGGCGTCGTTGTCGTCGTCGATGCCGTCGAGGTCGGGACCGGATCCCCGGGTGGGTGGTGAGACCGCCGACTCCTGGTAGGCGCGCTCCCCGTAGTGACGCTCGACGTGGCCCCGGTGGCCGAACGGCCGCTCACCGACGCCCCCGTCCCGCTGCGCGTGATGACCACTCCGGACCCGATCGCCGTGCGGGGGGCGGTCGCGGTCGCCGGGCTGCGCCCGGTCGAGCGGCCCGCGCTCCGCGTAGGCCGGCCGCTCTCCGCCGTGGAGGCGATCGTCGCGGTTGCCGCGGCCGCCGTGGTTGCCGGAACGGGTGTGGCGACCATCGTACCGGCCGTCGTGCCGGGCGCTGCGTGCCCCGCGCGACCGCTCGAAGCCGAGCAGGAACTCCTCGTTCATCGAGACGTGTGCGTCGCAAACGCGGAGCAGCTCGCTCGACGTGTTCGACTTGAAGCTCATGAGCTCCACCTTGACGCCGCGGGCGTGCAGGTGGTGCACGAGTTCGACGTAGACGCCGTCACCGGTGACCATGCAGACGACGTCGACCTTGTCGGCCAGCGACAGGGCATCGAGGGCGAGCATCATGTCGATATCGCCCTTGCGCGTTCCATCGTCGAATATCTTGATCGCCTTGGTCTTGACCTCGAAGCCGATGCTCGTGAGCGCAGTCACGAACGGGCTGATGTCGACGTCCGGGGCCTCGACGACGTAGGCAATGGCCCGGACCAGGTTGCGATTGGTGAAGCGCCGGAGCAACGAGTGGAAGTCGACCTTGTCTCCGAGGCTCTTCGCCGGGTAATAGATGTTCTGCACGTCGACCAGCAGGGCGAGACGCTGAGCGCTGAAAGGCCGTGACAATCGATCGCTCCTTTCACCTGATCGCCGGCCACCGAGGTGACCGGCGAGATGCTCACATCGATAGGCTTGCGCGCCGCCTGTCGCGCCGCCGGCGAGTCGTCATACATCAATCGGCGGCGCCCGCAATCCAGCGGTGGAGACCCGAGTTGACAGGCGGCAGGGGATTCCCTAGGTTCGGCGCATTCTAGAAACCGGCCGTGACGGTGTCAAGTGAGCGGTCCACCGTGCGCGCCGGCGCGGTCGGCAGGGCGCGTCCCGGCGATCACCGGGGCGCGGCGGCGTCCGCAACGGGGCAGGACCGCACAGGGGCGGGCCCGGCAACACGAGCGAGGACGGATGGCGGTCTACTCCAACTCGAAGCTGCGCTCGTTCGAGCAATGTCCGCTGCAGTTCCGCCTGCGCTACGTCGATCGCATCCCGAGCGATCTCGAGTCGATCGAGGCATTCACCGGCAAGCGCGCCCACGAGGCGCTCGAGTGGCTGCACGAGCGGGTCCGCGACGGCCAGGTGCCCACCCTCGAGGACACCCTCGCCGTCTACACGGCCCGCTGGGACGCGTGCTGGCACCGGCTCGTCCACACCGTGCGGCGCGACATGCCGCCCGGCGCCTACCGGCGCCGCGGATCCCGCTGTGTCGAGCACTACTATCGCGGCAACTGGCCATTCGACTCGGACCGGACGCTGGCGCTGGAGGCGCAGATCCGCTTTTCGCTCGACCCGTCGACGCAGGTCATGGGCTACATCGACCGGGTGGCGGAGTCCGGGGACGGGACGCTCCTCGTCCACGACTACAAGACCGGCTCCTACATGCCGCGGCGCGAGGAGCTGGTCGGCGACCTGCAGCTCACCATCTACCAGCTGGGCGCTGCCAGGCGCTGGCCAGACCACGGCACGCCGCGTCTCGTCTGGCACTTCCTGGCCTTCGGTCGCAAGGTGACGGTCGCCCTCGGCGACGCCATCGATCGCCAGCGACGCGAGCTCGCGCGTCGCGTGGCGGTGGTGGAGGCGGCGGTCGCGGCGAACCGGCCCTGGGAGGCCAAGGTGTCGCGGCTCTGCGATTGGTGCGCTTTCAGGCCGGTCTGTCCAGAGCACGGCGGCGACCTGGAGCGCCGCGACGGCATCGTCCTCGCCGAGGCCGAGCGTCCGGCCGCCGGCCGCGAGGCGCGGCGCTCCTCCGGAGGCCCGACGGGAACCTCCGAGGGTGCCTCGGCGACCAGCCGAACCGATCAGCTCGACCTCATTTAGGGCTCGCTCTGGATCCTCCACGTGAAGGCGCTGGCGGCCCCTCGTGGCGGCCCCGGGGTGGCACCCGGGGCAGCCGCCGGAGCCGCCAGGCGGGCGTCGGTCCCGGGGGAACAGGTCGCCTGGGGCCCGCGTTGACAGCGCGAGCGCGGCGATGCTAGCGTGAGTTCGAGTGGCACGGGCGCCGTTGGACCGACCGCGAACGGCCGGCGCTTCCCGAGCCGCCACCCCTGCCAAGGCGGGAGAGCGACCACGCATGATGGCGGCCAGCCTTGCCCATCCGCGATCCCCGTCCTGCGATGCCCTCCTGCACGACCTCCTGCCCGGGATTCGATGCGCCGACCGAGCGACGGCCCCCGGCCACCCTGCTGCCGATACGCCCGCGCCCACGCTGCCGCCCTGGAGGGACCCGCCAACCCACGCCCAGCATGCCGGCGGCGGCGGCCGGTGGTGGCGATCGCCTCCCGTCCCGCCGATCCACATGCGCTTACACGAGGAGGAGACCACACGTGACCCGGACCCATCCCGCGCCGGAGCGGTTCGCGGCACCCCGTCGACCGCGCGCCCCGTGCCCGGCCGGTGATGGCGAGACGACACCACCCATCCATCGAACGCCTCATCGACAAGGAGGAGGTATCGTGATCACCCAAGAGCAGATCCAGAAGCTGGCTCGGCTCCGTGATCCTGAGTACCCCGTCACCAGCCTGTTCCTCAACCTGAACGGTGGTCGGGATTCCAGGAAGTCGTCCATCCTCCTCAAGGACCTCCTGAAACGTCGACGCGGCTCGCTCGAGCACCTCTCGCGTCACCAGTCGCGCTCCGTCGAGCAGGACTTCTCGCAGATCGAACGCTACGTCCAGGGCTTCGCACGCAAGGGGACGCGGGCGCTCGCCATCTTCGCGTCGTCGGGCGCGGAGATCTGGGAGGTCTTCCCGCTGGCGCGGCGCGTCCAGGACCGCCTGGTCGTCGACACCCACCCGCACATCCGACCGCTGTCGCGGCTGCTGCACGAGTGCAAGCGTTGCGGGGTCGTGCTGCTGGCCCGCGACCGGGCGCGCCTCGATCTGGTTCACCTCGGCGAGATCGAGCCCCTCGAGGTGATGAGCGGCGAAGTGCTGCCGCTGTCGCGCGAGCACGGATTCCAGGGCTCGCTGGAGCGCCGGCAGGAGCGGCGCTCGGACGATCAGCACCAGCGCTTCATCAAGGAAGTCGCGTCACGGACTCTCGAGCATCACCGGCGCTACGATTTCGACTACGTGCTGCTGGGCGGCTCCCGAGAGGCGGTCGCGGCCTACGAGTCGGTGGCCCATCGCTACATCACCGAGCGCGTCATCGCGCGCCTGGCGGCGGGGCCGGACACACCGGGGGCGGAGCTCCTCGAGATCGTCTCGACCACCTTGCTGGAGCATGAGGAGCGGCGGTCGCGCGAGCTCATGGCACGGATCCTCCGCGAGGCCGACGTCGGGGGACTCGGCGTCGTCGGGGTCGAGAGCACCCTGCGGGCGATGGTCCGCGGCCAGGTGGCGAGCCTCATGGTCCTGAAGGGCGTCTCGCGACCGGGATCGGGGTGCCCCCACTGCAGCTACCTCGGCGTGCGCGGCGGCGCCTGCCCGCAGTGCGGTGCCGACCTGCTGGCATTGCCCGATGTCATCGAGGAGGCGGTCGATCGCAGCCTGGCGCAGTCGGCCGACGTGCACTTCGTCGGCGAGCACGCGGAGCTGGAGGCGAGCGGCGGCCTGGCTGCACTCCTCCGATACCGCTAGACTGAGGACGCACCGGGGAGGCGCCGGCGTCGCCCATACGGCGCCGGCGGTGCCGGCGGTGCCGGCAGGCGACGCCCAGCG
>JASFRE010000439.1:0-4150 GCA_050115055.1 Candidatus Eiseniibacteriota bacterium
CTCCTGCTGCTGCGCCGCCGCCTGCTCGAGGTCCTGCCGGCGGTCCTCGTCGTCGTCCTGACGGTCATCCTCTACGCCTTCGTCTTCCTCGGCGCCAACCCGCGCCACATGCAGATGTTCTATCCCTTCCTGTTCACCTGCGCCGCGGCCGGTCTGGTGACCTGGCGTCACTGGACGCTCTGGTGGTGCCTGTTCTTCATGGCGCTGGTGGCGGGGAGCACCTTCCTGCTGACGCGGGGGCTGTGAGGGCAGGTCGGGAAGGCGCGGCGCGCGGCGCGATCGACCGACTCTCACTCCACCCTCGTACCACCCTCACTCCGCCCTGAGACTGTCGGCCGGCTCGACCGCCATCGCCAGGCGGGCCGGCAGCCAGGCCGCCAGCAACGACGCCACCGTGACCACGACCAGGCTCTCCACCATGACCCGCGGTGCCCAGCTCCAGATCACCGTCCATCCGAAGTAGGAGGGCATGATGACGTAGGTGAGGAGCAGCGCCAGCGCCGTGCCGGTCACCGCACCGAGCAGCAGCGAGGCGATGCCGATCAGCGTCGCCTCGCCGAGGATCATGGCGCGGATCTGGGCGGCGGTGGCGCCGAGCGCGCGCAGCACCCCGATCTCCGCCTGCCGCTCGGCCACCTGCACGCTCAGCGTGAAGAAGACGCCGGCCAGCGCCACGATGACGGTGACCAGCTTGAGCGCCGTCGTCACCGCGAAGGTCTGGTCGAAGACCTCGAGCACCAGCGTGCGGATCTCGGCCGGTGAGCGCACGATGAGCGCGTGCTCGCGGCCCAGGCGGTCGCGGATCGTGGCGCGCACCGTCGCCAGGTCGACCGTGCCGTCCAGGTAGAGGGCGGCGTTGTTGACGGTCGGGTCGCGCCACAGACGCCGGTAGAGCTCGATGTCCATGTACAGCAGCCCGGCGTCGCTCGAGTAGTCGCGGACGACGCCGGCGACCCCGAGCCGCACCGTCCCGCCCGGCGTGGCGAGCGCCAGCGAGTCGCCGGCCGCGAGCCCGGCGCGGCGCGCCAGCGGCTCGGAGATGACGACGCCGCGCGCCGTGCCGCCGCCCAGTGCGCCGAGGATCGCCGCCGGATCGCCGTCGCGGAAGAGGAGACGCGACTCGCGCGCCAGCACGTCGAGGCGCACTGCCGCGACGTCGACCAGCCGCTCGCCGATCTCGACCGTGAAGCCGCGATAGACATCGAGGGCCCGCACGCCGGGCAGGGTCGCGAGCGTCTCGACGACCGCGGGCTCCAGCGTCGCGTCGTTGCCGGAGACCGGGCGCGCGGCGGGCTGGACGTAGAGGTCGGCCTCGATCGTCTGCCGGACCCAGGCGTCGACCGTGCTCCGAAAGCTGGTGATCATGGTCGACAGCGCCACGACCATGGTGAGCGCCGAGCCGAGCGCCGCCACCGTCACCGCCGCCCGGCCCACCGAGGCGCGGAACTGCTGCGCGGCCACGCGCGCCCAGGCGCCCAGCCGGCGCGCCAGCGGCAGCGCCAGCCGGGCCAGCCAGGCGGCCAGGGCCGGCGACGCCAGCGCGGCGCTGGTCAGGATGAGGAGCGCCGACGCGAAGCCGAGGGGCGGCACGCGGGAGGCGGCGAGGCCGGCGCCGGCCGCCGCGCAGAGGACCAGCACCGCTGCCCCGAGCAGGCGGCCCGTCCTGAGCTCGGCGCCCCAGGTGTAGCGCCCCTCCGCCAGCACCAGCCGCGGCTCGACGCGCGTCGCCTCGCCGGCCGGCACCCAGGCGGCGACCAGCACCGCACCCAGCCCCAGCGCCATCGCGACCGCGAGCGTCGTCGGGTCGATGAACAGCTGGCGCACGTTGACGAGCACGTACAGCGCCGACACCGTGCTGGCGATCGCCTCCGAGCCGAGGCGTGCCAGCAGGAGGCCGAGCGGGATGCCGGCGGCGACGCCGAGCACCCCGAGCACCAGCGCCTCGGCCAGGAAGAGCCGCCGCAGGCGCCCGCGATCGAGGCCGATGGCGCGCAGCACGCCGATCTCGGACCGGCGGCGTACGACGGACGTCGTCACCGCGCTGTAGATCAGGAACATGCCGACGAACAGCGCCACCAGGCTGAGGGCCGACAGGTTGAGCCGGAAGGCGTCGAGCATGATCTCGACCTGCCGGCTACGCCGCGCCGGTCGCTGGACGCTCACCTGCAGCGGCAGCTCGGCCGCGAGCTCACGGGCGACGCGATCCGCATCGGTCACGATAAGATCGATGCGATCGAGGCGCCCGAGCTTGCCGGTGAGCTCCTGCACGGCCGCCAGGTCCATGATGAGCAGGTTCTGCTCCGTGCGACCGACCTCGCCTTGCCAGCGCAGCAGACCGTGGATGCGGAGGCCGACGACGCGGGTCGCGGCCAGGATGCGCAGCGTGTCGCCGACCGCGAGACGCCGCGCCGCGGCGAACACCTCGGGCACCAGGACGCCTTGCGGATCGGCGATCCACTCGAGGAAGACGCGCTGTGCGGCGAAGCTCGTGTCGGCCACCTGGTAGGCGCGGAAGCGCTTGTTGGAGAAGGCGTCGACGCCGATCAGGTCGACGTACTCGCCGGGACGGTCGGCGAGCGGCACCTGGGTCATGACCAGCGGCGTCGCCGCCTCGACCCCGGGGGCGCGCGCGACACGCGGGTAGAGCCTCTCCGGAACCCCGGTGGCGCTGCCCACCACCTCGAGGTTGGCCGGCCCGGCGACGGCGTCGACCGCCGCCTGGAAGCTGCGGAAGGCGGTGTGGCTGGCGACCCGCACGGCGACGAAGACGCCGACGCCGAGCGCGATGCCGGCGATCGCCAGGAGCGCCAGGAGCGGCGTGCGGGCGGCATGCCTGAAACTCAGCCAGTGAAGGAGACGCAGCATCAGTCACCGTCACGCACGACGCGGCCGTCGTGCAGCTCGATCGTGCGGTCGGCGACGCGCGCCAGCTCGGCGGCGTGCGTCGCCAGGACGACGGTCGTGCCGCGGGCGGCCGGCAACGCGCGCAGGGTGTCGATGATCACCTGACCGTTCTGCGAGTCGAGGCCACCGGTCGGCTCGTCGGCGAGCACCACCGGCGGATCGTGGATCAGGGCGCGAGCGATGGCGCCACGCTGCCGCTCGCCTCCCGACAGTCCGGTGACGCGGCGGGCGGCGAACGACCCGAGGCCGACCTCGTCGAGCAGACGGGCGGCGCGCGGCTTGACCGCGCGCTCCGGCTCGCCGGCGATCAGCGCCGGCAGCATCACGTTCTCGAGCAGGTCGAGCGTCGGCAGCAGGTGGAAGAACTGGAACACGAAGCCGACCCGGCGGCCGCGCACCTCGGTGCGCCCGGCATCGCTCAGGGCGGCGAGGTCGCGACCCTCGAACCAGAGGCGACCGGCGGTGGGCACGTCCATGGCGCCGATCAGGTGGAGGAGCGTGCTCTTGCCGCTGCCGCTCGAGCCGACGAGCGCCACCATCTGGCCGGCGGGGATGGCGAGGTTCACACCGCGCAGTGCCGGCACCGTCGCGCCCCCCTCTTCGAAGACGCGGTCGATCTGTTCGAGGCGGATCACGTCCATGGTCGTCGTATCGTGGTCTTGTCGTGGTCGTCGTGGTTGTCGTGGTTGTACCGTGGTCGTACCGTGGTCGCACAGGCACCGGGTTTGCCGGGGGTCCCGCGCCCCGAGTCGGCCCCGCGGGCGCGACCGTGGCGTCTGATCTGGTCTAAGATGCGGGTCCGCGACGCGCGGGCCGGCACCGATGCCGGCTGGAAGAACCGATGGACTCCCGGATCGCCGACATCCTACTCGTCTCGATCGCCGCCGCCATCGCCATCCTCGGCCTGGCGCTCTGGGTCGCCATGCTGGTGCTGCGAACGCGCATCGCCTACGTGCCGGCCTCGCCGCTGACCATGGTGGCGCGGCGCCTCTTGATCATCGCCCCGCGGGCGGGGGACTCGGTCGCCCTGGGTGCCGGTCAGGCCATGCGCACCCTCGAGCACGGCGGCGACGTCCGGGTCCTGCTGCTGGGACCGCCGGCGCGACTCGCGGCGGCCGCCCGGGCGACGTGGGCGGAGCCCGGCCTCGACGCGGTGGCGATCGACTGCCACGACCCCGGCGGCGCCCTGTCGCCGGCGGCCCCGGCGGTCTGCGCCGCGGCCGCCCGGGCAGTGCGCGACAGCATC
>JASFRE010000440.1:0-4142 GCA_050115055.1 Candidatus Eiseniibacteriota bacterium
GATCATGGACTGGTGGGAGGGATGGCGGGAGGCCGCCAGCACGTCGCTCGGGTTCTTCTGGAAGGCCGGCTGGGCCTTCGTGCTCGGCTACGCCATCTCCGGCATGATCCAGGCGTTCGTGCCGAAATCCCGGCTCACCCGCCACATGGGCGACGCCGGCCCGAGGAGCGTCACCCTGGCCACGGTCTTCGGCGCGGCCTCCTCGTCGTGCTCGTTCGCGGCGCTCGCCGCCGCCCGCTCGCTGGTCCTCAAGGGCGCGCACTTCGTGGCGGCCGTCGCGTTCATGTTCGCCTCCACCAACCTGGTGATCGAGCTCGGGGTCCTGATCCTGATCTTCCTCGGCTGGCAGTTCCTGGCTGCGGAGATCGTCGGCGGGCTGCTCCTGATCGTGATCAGCGCGACGCTCATCCGACTGACCTACCCGCGCAGCTGGATGCGAGCCGCACGCGACCAGGTCGAGGAGCAGGCGTCGGCGGAGGAGGACGACTTCGACTGGAAGGAGCGCATCCGCCACCGGTACGGCTGGCAGCTCGTCGGTCACAAGTTCGTCATGGACTGGAAGATGGTGTGGGAGGAGATCGCCATCGGCTTCACCGTCGCCGGGTTCATCGCCGTGCTGGTGCCCGCGTCATTCTGGGCGCGCATCTTCCTGATCGACGCCGGCGGGTCGCTGCCCGGCTGGCTGGTGGTGCTCGAGAACGCCGTCGTGGCGCCCCTCGTCGCGGCGGCGACCTTCATCGGCTCGATGGGCAACATCCCGCTGGCGACGGTGCTCAACGCCAACGGCATCCTGTTCGCCGGCATCATGGGTTTCATCTACTCGGACCTGATGGTGCCGCCGCTGGTGGCGATCAACGCGAAGTACTACGGCCGGCGGGTGGCCCTGTACATCGCGGGCGTCATGTGGGTGAGCATCGTCATCACCGCGATCGTGCTGCATGCGCTGTTCGAGGCGTTCGGGGCGGTTCCCGAGAGTCGCCGCGCCGTGCACGAGACCACCCGTCTCGCCGTCGACTACACGTTCTGGCTCAACCTGGCGATGGTGGTCGTGGCGGCCGTGATGATCCGCCTGCACCGCGCACACGTGCGTGACGAGGACGGTCGGCCGGCGGCGGGCGCCGGGAGCGGGCGGCCGGGCGTGAAGCGCATCGTCGTCCTGGTCATGCTCGCGATCGTGCTGACCGGCCTCGTCGGGCGGCTGCTGGCGTCGGTGTAAGACCGTTTGCCCGCTCGCGATCCGGGGTCGCGAGCATGAGGCCGGTGCGGTCCCTGGAGCGGTCCGTTCCTGCGTCCCGTCAGGGCGCACTGGCACGATCCATGCGACATCACCGCTGGCAGTCATGGACACGGCGCGACCGGTGCCGAGCAGGGACGCCGACGCCTGGTCACGCCGCCCGAGAAGGACGGGGGAACTCATGTTTCAAGCACCGAGTCGCATGAGCGGGGCCCTGATGATCGCCGCGATGGCGGCGCTGCTGGTCGTCGCCCAGGGCATCGCGGGCACGGACGACGCGGCGTCCACATCGCAAGCCTCCCGCGATCAGCAGGGACGCCCGATGATGGGGCAGATGATGACGCAGAACAACGGCACGCGCGGCGGCATGGGAAGCGGGATGGGCGCTGCGGGGATGATGAACGCTCAGGAGATGATGAAGAAATTGCAGGAGATGGCGAACCGGCAACAGGAGATCCATGCGCAGCTCGACGAGCTCGTCACGCGGATGAACGCCAGCAGCGGCGATGCGCAGCAGCAGGTCATGGCCCAGCTCCTCACCAAGATCGTCGTCGAGCAGGGCGCTCTCCAGCAGACGATGATGAAGATGCAGCCGCTCATGATGGAGCACATGATGGGGCGCATGAACGGTGCCAGCGGCGACGGCGATCGCTCCGATCACCCGATGATGCAGCAGGGGATGCATGGTGGGACCGGAGGCTAGGAGGGACGCCACGTCCGATCAGACTCGCGAGCGCGGAGGGCGGGAGCACGTCTGTCCGATGCACCCGGAGGTGCGCGCCGCGGGGCCCGGACAGTGTCCCGAGTGTGGCATGGCGCTCGAGCCCGCCCCGGGGTCGCAGCGGATCGAGTACACCTGTCCGATGCATCCCGACATCGTGCGCCAGGAGCCCGGCAGCTGCCCCATCTGCGGCATGGCGCTGGAAGCCCGCGGCGCCGTCATCGAGACCGATGATGAGAACCCGGAGCTCCGGGACATGGCGCGCCGCTTCTGGATCGCGGTCGCCCTCACCGCGCCGCTGCTCGTGCTCGCCATGGGCATGCACATTCCGGTCCTGGAGGACTGGCTGACGGGCCTCGTGTCCACGCGAGCCCGCACCTGGCTCGAGCTCGCGCTCGCCACGCCGGTCTGCCTGTGGGCGGCATGGCCGTTCTACGTGCGGGCGGTCCGGTCGGTCCGGAATCGCAGCCTCAACATGTTCACCCTGATCGGCCTCGGCGTCAGCGTCGCCTATGTCTACAGCCTGATCGCGGCCCTCGTGCCGGGGCTGTTTCCCGACTCGTTCCGAGGGGCGGACGGCGAGGTCGCGGTCTACTTCGAGGCCGCGGGCATGATCACGACGCTGATCCTGCTCGGGCAGGTGCTCGAGCTGCGGGCGCGGAGCCAGACCAACGCCGCGATCAAGAAGCTCCTCGGCATGGCGGCCCACTCGGCGCGGCGCCTGCGTGACGACGGTTCCGAGGAGGATGCGCCGCTCGACGCGGTCCGGGTGGGCGACCGGCTACGCGTGCGTCCGGGCGAGAAGGTGCCCGTCGACGGCACGGTCCTCGAGGGATCGAGCCACATCGACGAGTCGATGGTCACCGGCGAGCCGGTCCCGGTCCGCAAGGAGGCCGGCGATCCGGTGATCGGCGCCACCATGAACGGTACCGGCGGGCTCGTCATGCGCGCCGAGAAGGTCGGTGCCGACACGCTCCTGGCCCGCATCGTGGCGATGGTCGCCGAGGCCCAGCGCAGCCGCGCCCCGATCCAGAAGCTGGCGGATGTGGTGGCCGCCTACTTCGTCCCCACCGTCATGCTGATCTCCGCCGTCACCTTCGTCGTGTGGGCCCTGGTCGGACCGGAGCCGCGCATGGCCCATGCGCTGATCAACGCGGTGGCCGTGCTGATCATCGCTTGTCCCTGCGCGCTCGGACTGGCGACACCGATCTCGATCATGGTGGCGACCGGCCGGGGCGCGACGATGGGCGTGCTGTTCAGGAACGCCGAGGCCATCGAGGTCATGCGCCAGGTCGACACCCTGGTCATCGACAAGACCGGGACGCTGACCGAGGGCAAGCCGCGGCTGGTGAGCGCGGTCGCCGCGGAGGGGCTCGACGAGCCCACACTGCTGCGCCTGGCGGCGACCCTCGAGCGCGGCAGCGAGCATCCGCTGGGGACGGCCATCGTGAGCGGCGCCCGGGAGCGCGGGGTGGAGCCGGCCGACGCGGAGTCGTTCGACTCGGTAACCGGCGAGGGCGTCCGGGGACGCGTCGAGGGGCGTGACGTGGCGCTCGGAAACCGGCGCCTGATGGACGGTCTCGGCGTCGACACCTCGATGCTGGCCGGGCGGGCCGAGGCGCTGCGGTCCGACGGGCAGACGGTGATCTTCGTGGCGGTCGACGGCGTGCCGGCGGGCCTGCTCGGCGTCGCCGACCCCATCAAGAGCAGCACCCCCGAGGCCATCGACACGCTGCACGCCGAGGGAATGCGGATCGTCATGATGACCGGTGACAGCCGGACCACGGCCGAGGCGGTCGCCAGGAAGCTCGGCATCGACGACGTGATGGCCGAGGTCATGCCCGATCAGAAGGCCGAGCGGGTGAAGGAGCTCGAGGAGCAGGGCGCCGTGGTCGCCATGGCCGGTGATGGCATCAACGACGCGCCGGCACTCGCCCGGGCACGGGTCGGCATCGCCATGGGGACCGGCACCGACGTCGCCATGGAGAGCGCCGGCGTGACCCTCGTCAAGGGCGATCTGCGAGGCATCGCGCGGGCGCGGCGGCTGTCGCGCCGCACCATGACCAACATCAAGCAGAACCTGTTCTTCGCCTTCGTCTACAACTCCGCCGGCGTGCCCATCGCGGCGGGCGTGCTCTATCCGGTCGCCGGTCTGCTGCTGAGCCCGATCATCGCCGCGGCCGCGAT
>JASFRE010000441.1:0-4117 GCA_050115055.1 Candidatus Eiseniibacteriota bacterium
CGGCTCGCCCCGTCTCGTGCTAGTCTTGAAGTTCGCGCTGACGCCTCCCGCCCCCACCGGGCTCGAGGGCGACGCCACGCCGCGTCGTCCGGAGCACCATCCACCTCAGCCTCCCGCCACGAGGTTCCGATGGTTCGCATGGTCCGCCGCGCTCACCGGACGTTGCTGCTGGTCACGCTCGCCTTCTGGCCGGGATGGTCGGTGGCCCGGGCGGCCGCCGCCGAGCCCCTGCCCACACCGGACGCGGCCCCGCGGCAGATCCTCCTCGACGCGATCCGCTTCGATACGCGGCTCGGCGAGCCGGCGCTGCCCGCCGAGCTGACCGCGACGCCCGGCGCGTCCGATGTGCCTGACTACTGGATCGTGCAGTTCGACGCTCCGGTCGGGCGCGCCGACCGCCAGCGGGTGGCCGCGGTCGGCGGCCAGGTCGTCTCCTACATACCACACCGTGCGTTGCTGGTGCGGGCCAGCGCTGCGTCCCTCGACCGCCTGCGCGCCGATCCGGCCGTCGTCTTCGTCGGTCGCTACCAGCCGGCCTACCGGCTCGCCCCGGCGATCGGCAGCCGCACCTTTGCGGATCCCGCCCGCCAGCGCGACCCGCGCCTCTGGCTCACGGTCGACGTCTTTGCCGGCGAGTCTCCGGAGGCCGTAGCAGCCGCCATGCGGGTGCTCGGCGCCGAGGTGGTGGATGTGGACGTCACGCCGCTCGTGCGGCGTCTCAAGGTCAGGGCAGCGCCCGGGCTGCTCGACGACCTGGCGCGCCTGCGGGCGGTCGCGTGGATCGAGGAGTGGGGCGAGTTCACGCTGCGCAACGACACCACCCGCTGGGTCGTGCAGTCGAACCTCGAGGGCGTCACCTCGCTCTGGGACCACGGGCTCCTCGGGCAGGGGCAGATCGCCGGCCACATCGACTCGCGGATCAAGCTCGACAGCTGCTACTTCGAGGATCCGGCCGGCAACCCGCCCGGACCCGACCATCGCAAGATCGTCGCCTATCACTCGTCGACCGGTCCCGGCGAGGGTTCGCACGGCACCCACACGGCCGGCACCATCGCCGGCGACCAGGAACCGGTGAGCGGCGAGACCAGTGGCAACGGCATGGCGCCCCTCGCGCGCATCGCGCACACCAACTGGGCAGACATCACCGGCTACGACAACACGACGTCCAACCTGGCCGAATCCCTCACGGAGGCCCATCTCGACGGGGCCCACGTCCACACCAACTCCTGGGGTGACGACGGACACACCGAGTACACGACCTGGGCACGCGACATCGATCTGTTCAGCCGCCTCTTCGAGGACGACCTGGTCGGCTTTGCCGTCACTAATACGTCGAGCCTGAAGACGCCCGAGAATGCCAAGAACGTGCTGGCGGTCGGCGCCAGCTACCAGGCGCCCGAGCAGCACCGCCACTCGAGCGGCGGCGCCGGACCGACCATCGACGGACGGCGGAAGCCGGAGCTCTACGCACCGGGGCGCCAGATCCGCTCGGCGCGACTCCAGCCGTGCGACACCATCACCTCCTCGGGGACCAGCATGGCGTGTCCGGCGGTCATGGGAGGCGCACTCCTCGTCCGCCAGTACTACGTCGAGGGCTGGTATCCCGGCGGCGTGCCCGATCCGGCCAACGCCATCACGCCCAGCGGCGCGCTGCTCAGGGCAACGCTGCTGAACGCCACGGTCGACATGGATCCGCCCGGCTACCCGACCGACACCGAGGGCTGGGGACGGCTGCTGCTCGAGGACGCGCTCCACTTCGCCGGGGACGCACGGGACCTGCAGGTGTGGGACGTTCGTCACGCGGCCGGGCTCGAGACCGGCGAGGTCCGTGAGTTCTCGTTCGACACGGTCACCGGCAGCGAGCCGTTGCGCGTGACGATGGTCTTCACCGACGAGCCGGCCGCCCTGGGGGCGGCGTACGCGCCGGTCAACGACCTCGATCTCGAGGTGACCTGGCCGTTCGGCAGCTACCTCGGCAACATGCTGGTCGACGGCTGGTCGGTGCCGGGTGGTACGCCCGATCCGCTGAACAACGTCGAGATGGTGCTGATCGAGAACCCGGGCGCCAGCCACTTCGTCGTGCGCGTGCACGGCACGCAGGTGGCGGGGGCCGAGCCGCAGGGCTTCGCGCTCGTCGTGACCGGCGACCTGGCCGGCGACACGGCGGCGATCGGCGCGGCTGAGGGATCCGCCAGGCCCGGTGATCGACCCCGCCTCGTCGCACTCGAGCCCAACCCCATGAACCCCGCGACCACGATCGACTACGTGTTGCCGGTGCGCGCGCCGCTGTCGATCGCGGTCCACGATGCCGCCGGTCGACGGCTGCGCACGCTCGTCCGCGACGTGCAGTCGGCCGGGCCCCATCGCCTGCGCTGGGACGGTCGCGACGCGTCGGGGCAGGTGCTCGCCTCCGGTGTCTATCTGATCCGGCTCGAGCAGGGCAACCGGACGCTCGACGTCCGGAAGGCGGTGCTCGTGCGGTAGCCGCCGGCCGCTGCCCCCGGGCACCGGCGCGCCCCGCCGCCGCGCGTCGCGCCCGGGGCGGCCCGTCGTGCTACGCTGCCCGCGCGTGCTCCAGGGGGGAGGACGCGAGCCGGCGCCGGACCGGCACGGTGACCCATGCGCGATCGCGCCGTCACAATCCTGCTTCTCGCCTGCCTCGCCCTGGCCTCGTGTCACCGGACCGGCGTCGTCGCCGCGCCCCGCGCCTCCGGACCCGTCCTCTGGGTCTGGTCCGGTGCCGTGACCCCGACCTCCGCCGTGGTGACGGCGAGGCTCGGACCCGGAAGCGGACGGGCCGTGCTGCGGTTTCATCCGACCGCCGATCCGGCGGCGCTCCACGTGCTCCGGCCGGACGATCCGGCCGCATCGATCGGGCCCCGGCTGCCGGATGTCGTGACCTTCCGCCTGCGCGGACTCGAGCCCGGCACGGACTACCGCTACGTCGTGGAGAGCGAGACCGGCGGCGGCCGGTCCGGCCACCTCCGCACCGTCGTGGACGGTCCGATGCCGTTCCGGATCGGCTTCGCGTCGTGCGCGACGACCGGCTCGAATCACCGGATCTTCGACACCCTCCGCGAGCTGGACCTCGACCTGTTCATCCACATGGGCGACTTCCATTACGAGGACATTACCGAGAACGACCCGGCGCGCTTCCTCGAGGCGTACGACCGTGTCCTGACCTCGCCCCGCCAGGGCGCCTTCTACCGCTCGACGCCGATCGCCTACGTCTGGGACGACCACGACTACGGATCCAACGACAGCGACCGCACGTCTCCGTCGAGACCGGCGGCGCTGTCGACCTACCGGCAGTGCGTGCCGCATTACCCGCTGGTGAACGAGGACGGCGCCGTCCGCACGATCCAGCAGGCCTTCACGATCGGCCGCGTGCGCTTCCTCATGACCGATCCGCGCGCCGCGCGCGACCCGGAGGGGCAAACCGACGGCCCGCGGAAGTCCATGCTGGGGGATGCGCAGCGCACCTGGCTCATCGACGCGCTCAGGGCGGCGCGTGACGACGCGGGCATCGCCCTCGTGGTCTGGGTCAACGGCGTCCCGTGGATCACGCGCGACGCGCCAGGCAGTGAACATGGCTGGGAGCCCTACAGCCACGAGCGCACGGTCATCGCCGACTCGATCCGCAGCCTCGGGCTCGCCGATCGTCTGGTCATGCTGAGTGGCGATGCGCACATGGTCGCCATCGACGACGGCACGCACTCGAACGACGCGAGCGACCGGGCGCCCGGCGAGCCCGCCTTCCCGGTCGTCCAGGCGGCGCCCCTCGACCGCTACCCGCGCGTCAAGGGCGGTCCCTACAGCCTCGGCCGCCACGCGCCGCACCGCTGGTTTCCGCTCGCGAAGGCCAGGCAGTTCGGTCTGATGGAGGTCGAGGACGACAGCGAGACGCTGCGCGTCACCCTGAGCTGCCGGGACTCCGCGGGCCATGTCGTGGAGGACCTGGTGCTGCGGGTCGCCTGTACGGCGGCGGGCTGCCGCATCGCCCGCTGAGGGTCGGCGCGCATGGCGGCCGAGCGCCGCGCCGCGCCGCACCGGCGCGATACTCCGCCCGGCACGGTCCGGCGGCTAGTGGGAGGTGAACTGCACGGCGATCGTGAAG
>JASFRE010000442.1:0-4113 GCA_050115055.1 Candidatus Eiseniibacteriota bacterium
CGAGCGACGCGGTCTCCGCCACCCGACGTCCAGTCGGATCGATCAGCCACAGCCAGTCGTCGAACAGGAACTCGAGACGGATGGCGAGGAGTGCGATGCGTCCCATCACCGTGTAGCCGAAGGCGGCACCGAAGGTGATCATCAGCACCCAGATGCCGTAGCGTGCCGTCTTGCCGACCAAGCCGCGATGCTCGATCGAGAAGAAGAAGTAGACCAGCGACGCCAGCACCCCGGTCACCAGGAGAAGGCTCCTCACCGAATCCCAGAACATGAACTGACCATCATCGCCGACGATCCAGAGCGGCTGGATGCTGTTGCGGATCTGACTCAGGAAGTCGGCGTGGAGGAAGCTGATCAGGCGCAGGCCGCAGAAGACGCCGATGATGAACGCCATCGGCCAGCGTGAGATCCAGGTCCCGGTCGGCATCAACCGCCAGAGCAGCATGATGCCGAGCACCAGCGGCACCAGGTAGAGCCACTCGGCGTGTGCCGACAGCCCCGGCATCGCCCAGGCCTTGATGATTCCGGGCAGCAGCTTGCCGAGCAGGTTGGGCACGATGACGTCCCAGAAGCCGACCACCATCCAGTAGCCGGCGGAGACGCCGACGACACAGGACTCGGCCAGCTTGTAGAACGGGTTGTCCTTGTAGAGGAACGAGAAGATGGCCAGCGTGAAGAAGGCGGCCACCCAGAGACCCAGCGTCCGCGCGAAGCTGAAGCGGATCTCGCTCTGCCCGGGATCGCTGGCCTCGGCCTCGGCGTACTCGCGCTGCGAAACCTCGTCATACCGGGTCCAGCTGCGGCGTCGCTCGGCGGGCACGGAGGTCAGGTCATAATCGAGCGCCGCGTCGGAACGGGTGTCGATCCATTGCCTCTCGCCCGGCCCGCCACCCAGCTCGGGCGGCACGTCGACCTGCGCGAACTCGCGCTCCACGGCGCGCACGTAGGCCTTGCCCATGCCGGGTTCGGTGAACGCGGCGCGGTAGACCAGGTAGAGACCTCCGAGCAGGAAGAGGATCGTCCAGACGAGGGTTTCGGTCTTCATCTCAACGTCCCTCCCGCTTGCGCCCGATGAAGAAGATGGCGTTGCCGACCAGGATGAAGACGATCATCAGCACGTGCGCGACGAGCTGCGGTCCCATGCGGCGCTGTCCCTCGAGGTACTTGCCCTCCGGATCAGGACCGCCGTACTTGTCCATGACCAGCTTCTCGTACTCGGCTGCGCCCTTGATCGCCCCGAGGAGTCCCGGCAGCTGCTCGGGGATGTAGGGGTAGAGGAGCGGCGCCTGGACACCGGTGCAACCGCCGACGATGCGGACCTCGTCGGGGTAGGGGGTGTGCGCGTACTGCACCCACTCCTTGGTTCCGGCGTAGCCGGCGGAGACGTTGATAATCAGGTCCATCTGCTGGATGTTCAAAATGTCCTGCATCATCGGGATGGCGTCGATCGACGTGCCGAAGGCATCGGTGGTGTAGAGCTGCCGGAGATCGGTGACGATCACCTTGATGACGCCCTCGCCACCCGACTTGAAGCCCAGGTTGACGTAGTCCTCGCCGTAGACCAGGTCTGGGAAGTCGGCGCGGATCACGTTGCGGATGTTGTCGTCGATCATCTGCGGACCGACCGGCCACAGCGCCATGAAGTACATCTTCAGCTTCTTCTCGGCGCAGTGGCGCACGAAGGCGGTGGCCATCGGTCCCAGCTCGCCCTCGCTGGCCGGGTCGAAGTCGAAGGACAGGAGGACCGGCGAACCCTCGTCCAGCGCCTCGATCTCGTCGAAGACCGCCCGCGCCAGGCCGCTCGGTTTCTCCGGAAACTGCGCCTGCAGGAGGATCGGGATCGCCACGGCCAGCAGCATGAGGAGGAAGATCCAGCGACGGTCCAGGTCTCGGAGGAGCTCGTACATGGTCTAGTCCTCCCCGGATCCGAGATAGGAGCGGTCGACGCCGAGCAGGATCTTGAGCGAGACCGACGCCGTGCCCAGCGCGATGCCGATCATGATCGCCCGGTTACCGGCCGTGTTCATGATCCGCATGATGTCCAGGGTCAGGTTCTCGATCCGGAGCCCGGAGAGCGCGTCCGGCAACCAGCCGGTCAGGAAGACGCCGGCGAAGGTGCGCCCGAGCAGGATGATGAACGCCGTGCCGAGCAGCAGCATCGCCTCGATGTTCTTGGCCCGGAACGCCCGGAAGGCCGCCGACGCCACGTAGAACGCGAGCATCGAGAACATGGTGGCGGTCAGCGGCTTGAAGGCGAACTCGTAGATCCACCAGAAGGGCTCGCCCATCTCGCGGTAGCTGCCCGACCAGCGCATGTCCGGGTAGAGCTCGTTCGGATGGACGCCGAGCTTGGACAGGCCCACCAGCAGCGTCACCGCGAAGGCGAAGATGGTCACCACCGAGTAGCCCCAGCCCGGCGCGCGGTCGGAGGTCTTCTTGAGATGCACCTTGAGCAGATTGCCGCCGCCCAGGATGAACGCGATCGAGGCCAGAACGTCGAACCAGATCGACGTCACCTCGCCCCAGTTCTGGCTGCGGGGGACGAAATAGGCGCCGATCAGCACGAAACCGGCGATGGAGGCGATGAGCAGCGGGATCATTCGTTTCATCGGCTGGCCTCCTTCCTCAGGTGAGGATCTCGCTGCGCAGGTACTCGACCGCCTGTGCGAGGGCCTCGGATCCAAGCATCGTGCCGAGCGTCGCCATGATGATGCCGACCAGCATGATCAGCCCGACGATCAGCTTGCCGACGTCCTGCCCCTTCAGGCTACCGAGCTCCTCGGGGGAGCCCGACAGGTAGGCCGAGGCGGCGAAGAACTCCTCGCCGATCAGCGTGTAGTCGCACGCGGCGACGAAGAAGGGCAGCTGCGCGGGCTGCGCCGTCCCGGCCACCTGGATGGCTCCGATCGAGTTGCCGGTCTCGGCCAGGATCAGCGACTCGGCGAAGAAGGAGCCCAGGTAGAAGCAGGCGGCCGGCTTCTCGCGCACCATGAGCCCCGAGAGGTAGGCGACGTAACCGAACTGCTCGTCGGTGACGTAGTAGATGTTGTCCTCGTTGAAGGCGTCGGGACGTCCGGCCGCCATGAAGGCGGCGTGGACGGTCTCTCGCGCCGTCGTCATGACCAGCGCGCGTGCGGTCGGCACCTCGACTCGCGCGTCGTACTCGGCCGCGGTCTTGGCGACCCGCGCCAGGATCGTCATCGAGGCGATGGTCTGCATGTCATTCATGTCCTGGATGCCAGGCACGTAGAGGCAGGATCGTCCCATCTCGGTGGCGCGGCCGACCGCCTCGTCGACCGCCTCGAGACCGGCGATCTTGCGCACCCTGAGGTCGCGTCCCGAGCGCGCGTGCTGGATCCAGTAGATGACGGCACCGCAGAAGATGACGGTGATGATGAGAAGGTAGAGGCGCTTGCCGTCGAAGGGCTGCCGTTGCGGGGCCACCGGCTCCGAGGTCTCGACCGGTACCGACCGACCGCCGTCATAGGCGAAGCTCTCGATGCGGAAGCGGTAAGGCTCGTCACGGGAGAGGTTGTTCACCTCGAGCCGCGAGACGCCGGCGTCGACATAGGAGACGAAGCGCCAGCGCGTCTCGGGCATGGCGGCGATCAGGCTGTCTGCGTGCGCGGTGGCGCGCGCCGCGGCGTCGCGGCGCGCCGCGCGGATGCGGTCCTGGAGGGCCTGTCCCGAGAGCCCGAGCGTATCCGCCGCCGCCCGCACCGCCGCGGTCGCTTCGTGCTTGGCGGTCCGCACCAGCTTGGTACGGGTGTCGGCATCCTCCGAAGCACGCTCGGCCGGCGTCGCCGTCCGGTAGACCGCGTAGCCATCGACCGCATCGCCGTCCTCCGGCGACAGCTGCCAGGCGAGGTCGACGACCGTGCCGCCGTCCAGGGGATGGTCACGGGCGGTGGGCTGGGACGGCGGCGCCAGACCGGTCGTCTGCGCCCCGGGTACCCCCGCCCAGGCGAGCAGGAGACCCAGCAGGAGACCGGGCATTGACTCACGGACACGGTGACTCTGCATGCATCCACCTCGTGGCTAGCTGACGATGAGCTCCACGTTGGCGCGTGGAATGATGACGGTTTCGCCGGACTCGAGGGAGACCTCGAGGAC
>JASFRE010000443.1:0-4112 GCA_050115055.1 Candidatus Eiseniibacteriota bacterium
GCGCGCGTCGTGGGCGTTCGTCGTCGAGCCGGGCAGCGCGCGCACGGTGCATCTCGACGTCGACCGCCGCCGGGCGACGGAGCTCGTCACGCGGCTGCGCTTCCAGATGGAGAAGTGGGGATTCGGTGAGGACTATACACGGGGGCGTGCCGTCGTGATGCGGGAGACGGTCGATCGCCACCTGACGATGATTGGCGAGCTCCTGTGGGAACCGCTGGGGCTGGACGGGGAGCGGCTGGAGCGGGTCACGGTGGTGCCACACGGTCCGCTGCACTCGCTGCCGTTCCACGCCCTGCGTCTGGCCGATGGCAGCGCCCTCGTCGACCACTGCCTCGTCGCCTACCTGCCGAGCGCCAGCACGCGGCGCTACCTCGGCGCGTCGACGATCGACGACCGGTCCAGCGTGCTCGCGGTCGGTGTCACCGACGCATCGATTCCGCTGGTCGAGCACGAGCTCGAGACCGTGCGGGGCGCCTTCCGGCGCGGCGAGGTGCTGGCCGGCGAGGCGGCGACGCGGCAGCGCTTCGCGGCATCGATCGAGGGCGCCGATGTGGTCCACATCGCCACACACGGCGTCTTCCGCGAGGATGATCCACACTTCTCGGCGCTGCGTCTCGCCGACGGCTGGCTGAGCCTCTACGACCTCTACGGGCTGCGTACGGGCGCGGCGCTGGTCTGCCTGAGCGCCTGCCAGAGCGGCCGCAGCTGGGTCAGCGGCGGCGACGAGCTGGTCGGACTGGTGCGCGGGTTCCTGCACGCCGGTGCGGCCTCCTTGATCGTCAGCCTGTGGCCGGTCCAGGACGCCTCCACCGCTCGTCTCATGAGCGACCTCTACCGCCGCCAGCGCGCCGGGGCCACGCCACCACAGGCGCTGCGCGAGGCGATGCTGGCGCTGCGCGACACCGATCCGCATCCGTACCACTGGGCACCCTTCGTCGCCATCGGCTGAGGTGCTGCCGCCGGGCGGGCGAGGTGGCGGCGCGGTCGGGGTGGCGGCGCGGCGTCACGGCTGGCGCTCCACGCGGCAAGTGCCCGCACGTATCAAGCGCCCGACGTATCAGGCGACCGATGCGGTCGTCGGTGTGGCGGAGAGGGGACTCCACCGGTGGTTCCCGGCCGCCCGGCTCGCCGGGCGCCGGACCCGCCGGGCGCCGGACCCGCCGGACGCCGGACCCGCCGGGCGCCGGACCCGCCGGCCCGGCCGCACCCGGCCCATGCCACTCCCGCATGCCGGCGATTTCGGCGCCCAGGTCCCTGATCCGCGCCCCCCGGCGCCGACGGTGCCTCGAGCCCGCGCGCCCCCACCGATCGAGAAGGAGATGCCACATGTTGCGTCGTCCGACGCTTCGCTGCGCCGCCGCGCCGCGTGACATTCCCCGCACCGTCACTTGGGACGGATCGTCTGCCGTCATCCTGACCATCGCCTTGCTGTGCATCCTATGCGGGCCGCTGGCGCCGTTCGCCAGCGCCCAGACCTGGGTCGAGCAGCCGAGCGGTACGGCCGGCTTGCTTGCCGCCGTCCACTTCCCGGGGCCGCTCGACGGCTGGGTGGTCGGCGACGCCGGCACCCTGCTGCGCACGGTCGATGGCGGGCAATCCTGGTCGCCAGTCGCGCTGACCGGCCAGGATCTCGAGGACGTCAGCTTCCTCGACGCCTCGACCGGCCTCATCGTCGGTGACAACGGGCTCGTCTTTCGCACCGTGAACGGCGGCGACACGTGGACGCAGGTGCCGAGCGGCACCGGCATCAACCTCGAGGCCGTCACCTTCGGCTCGGGCGGCATGGCCTACATCGGCGGCCGGGACGGGCTCATCCTGCGCTCGACCGATGCCGGGGCGAGCTGGGCGACAGCCGAGACCGGCGTCGACCGCTACCGGAACGCGGCGGCGATGGGACCGCTCAGGGCCTGGCTGGTCGGCGACGGAGGGGCACTGCGCGCCACCACCGATGGAGGTCTGACCTGGTTCGATCAGCCGGGGGCCGGTGGCACCGACCTCGGCGGCATCTCCGTGATCAGCGAGACCGAGGGCTGGGTCTCCGGCCAGAACAGCACCGTGCTCTACACCGACAACGCCGGTGCGACCTGGACGTCTCGCTCGTCCGGCCTCGCGGTCGGCGTCGATGGCGTCAGCTTCGTCGACCCGCTCGAGGGCTGGGCGGCCGGCAATGGCGGCAGCGTCTTCCACTCGACGAACGGCGGCCTGCAGTGGGTCGCCGAGCCGACGCCGACCACGGCCGAGCTGAACGACGTGTACTTCGTCGACGCGTCGCGCGGCTGGGCGGTCGGTGATCTCGGCACCATCCTCTTCCGGGGCAGCACCGCCGGTGTCGAGAGCGGTGCCGGCATCGTCGAGCATCGGGCGGCGATCGAGCTCGACCAGAACCGCCCCAATCCGTTCAATCCGACGACGTCGATCGCCTTCACGCTGGCCGTGGGCGCGACGACGACCCTGGCCATCCACGATGCCGCGGGCCGGCTGATCGCGCAGCCGTACGACGGCTTCGCCGGCGCCGGACGGCACACGGTCACGTGGAACGGCCGGACCTTGCACGGCGACGCCGCTCCATCCGGCGTCTATTTCTACCGGCTGGAGAGCGGTGGCCTCGTGCGGGCTGGTCGCATGGTCATGCAGAAGTGATCTGCGGCGGCGCTGCCCGCCGAGCGTGTGCCCGGTCCGTCGGTCCCGGGATGTGACGCGAATGACACGGCGGGCGCCGGCGCACTCGGTCACGAGCACATTCTCGGTGCCGTCGGGTCGCGGCCACCCGATGGGCACCGATCGGCCCCCGGGCGCTCCGTCTTCCCGAACGTCCCGGGGGCCAGCCCTGTCCTGGGGACCAGCCCTGTCCTGGGGACCAGCCTTGTCCCGGGGGACCAGCCTTGTCGCGGGGGAGTCCCGGCCGTTGCGCCGCTCCCGGCCGGGAGTGGCGTCCGGGCGGTCGCGCGGGACTTTTCTGAACATGAGTGATATTAATATTTATCATAAGATGAGCCAAGAACGGTGCGGCTCGCCCGCCCTCGCCGTCAGGCGCCGGCGGACCGCGATCAAGACCTGCCCTGCGGGCTCCGGGTGCGACGCCCCACGACGGACCCGTTGAGCATTCTCCTCCACCCGTGCCCTGCTGGCGGGAGGACCCGACATGCAACTGATCCGCGCGTGCCGATGCCCGAATGACCTCCGACTCCTCCGCCGCCGATCGCCGGCCGCCGTCCGTGTGGTCGGGCTCGCCGTCCTGCTGGCCGGGTGCCAGGGCGAGTCGCCGATCGGTCCGGCCGGCGGCCCAGGACCCGAGCTGAGCGGCGGGATCGAGGCACCCGTGCCACCGGGCGGCTATCCGCCGTCGTGGGTCCCCGGCCAGGTGATCTGCGAGCTCGGCGCCGGCTACACGATCGAGGACGTGCACGCTCTGTTCGGCACCTCGACCCTGGATCACATCGCGGGCACCGACGTCTACCTCGTCGCGACGCCGGCCGGCGTCCCGGAGGAGCAGCTCGCCGAGGCGATGCGGACCACGCTCTACTGTGACATCGCCGAGCGCAACCTCGAGCTCGAATCTCCCGAGGCCGAACGCTACTCGGTTGCCTTCTACGAGGGGACGTTCGACTACGGCGACTACATCGACCAGGATGCGCTGTCACGGATCGGCGCGCCGGCTGCCCACGTGCAGTCGACCGGCGTGGGCGTCAAGATCGCCGTGATCGACACCGGTATCGATCTCGACCATCCGGCGCTCGCCGACAAGATCGGTCAGGGCTACGACCTGGTCGACGACGATCCGACGCCCGAAGATATGCCCAACTACATCGACGAGGACGGTGATGGGTGGTTCGACGAGGCGGCGGGACACGGCACGCACGTGGCGGGCATCGTGTCCGCGGTGGCGCCGGGAGCGACGCTGTTACCGTACCGTGTCCTCAACTCGGATGGGTTCGGGACCGCCTTCGACGTCACGCACGCAGTGCGGATGGCCATCGACGACGGCGCGCAGGTGATCAATCTGAGCCTCGGCATGTCGGAGCGCGTCGAGTCGCTCCGCGAGGCGATTCGCGACGCCGCGGACCTGGACATTCTCGTCGTCGCCGCGGCCGGCAACCGCGGCATCGAGGACC
>JASFRE010000444.1:0-4106 GCA_050115055.1 Candidatus Eiseniibacteriota bacterium
GGTGCGGACACGGGGGGACCACGATGATCCACGAGTGGATCAGTCGGGCCATCTGCTGCCTCGTCCTGGCTTCTCTCCTGACGGCGGCTCGGCCGGTGACCGGTCGGACGTACAGACTGCCGGATTCCTACCCGATCGAGGCGTTCTCGATCTCCATCACGTCATTCGGGCCGGCCATCGGGCAGGGGAGCAGGCTGCGGGTCTCGGGCGACGGCACCGTGGAGTGGTCCGATTCCACCGAGAGCGAGGCCCCGGTCGCGCGGGCCGCGTCGCTCTCGACGGACGAGGTCTTCGCCATCCTGGAACGGCTCTACCGCATCGACTTCTTCGAGATGCCCGCCAGCTTCCCGGCGCGGGTGGTTCCCTCCCTGAGTGACGGCACGGTCGTTGCCGTCCCGCCGGTCGGGCCATCCGTGAACGCGGGCCGACTGCTCGTCGAGGTCCGGATCGGCGAGTTCCGGCACCGGGTCGGCGGAGCGGGAGTGCCCGCGGACGTCACGGAACTCGTGGCGTTCGTCGACGACACCGTTCTCGATGCCGCCGGCTGGGACCCGCGCCCCGGGACCGCGGCGCCGCAATTCGACGTCCCGCCGCGGATCCGGAGCTGGGAGCTGCCGGCGTTCCCCGACTCGCTCCTGCCGGTCGACGACGCGAACGTCGTCATGGTCGAGCTCTCGATCGATACGCGGGGACGGGTCGACGGTGCGCGCCTGCTCCGATCGAGAGTCCCCTTGCCACCGGACCTCGAACGGCTGGTGCTCGCGGCGGCCCGGGAGGTCGAGTTCGAGCCGGCGATCCGGCGCATCGAGCAAGCGGTCCCCGCGCGTCGTGTGCTGCCGATCAGGATTCCCGCCCGGCGCGGGGCGCCCGCCCGCGACGGCAACGCCCCGTCGCGCTGACCACCTTCAGTCCCCCGGCTCGCACAGATCGCGGACGAAGCGCTCGAGTTCCTCGAAGTAGGCCTCGTGATTGGCGCGCAGGATCGTCGAGTGGTCCCCCGACTCGAAGATGCGGAGGCGACTCGGGCCGGCCGCCCAGTCGTGCAGGCGCCGCGCGTTGTCGACATCGACGAGGCCGTCGTGGCGCGTGTGCAGGACGAGGACCGGGCGCTCGAAGCCGCGCAGGATGCGCTCGTGGTCGAGCAGGCACTTGGCGACCTCGGCCAGCTCCGCGCGGCTCCTGCCGAGCTCCTCCGGCGTCACCCGCATGAGGATGCGCTCGAGCGGATCGGCGATGGCGCTCTCGAGCACCAGCCCCGCCGCCTGCGGGCGGCAGGAGGCGGCGCGCAGCGCGAACAGCGAGCCGACCGAGCGTCCGAAGAGCAGCATGCGCGCGGTCGGGATCCCGGTGGCGTCGAGGAGGGCCGGGACATCGTCGAGCATGGTGCCGAGCGCCGGTGTCCCGGTCGAGTCCCCGTAGCCGCGGTACTCGGCGAAGAAGACGTTCAGCCCGATGGCCTCGAACGCCTCCATGATGGGTCCCACGTGATCGGCGACGATCTCCGCATTGCCGTGGAAGTGCACGACGGTGAGCGCGCCCGCGAGTGGCGCGTGGTGATAACAGGCGAGCGTCGCTCCGGGGAGCTCGATGCGCCGCGTGCCGTCGCCGGTCAGGCGCTGGCGATCCGGGAAGAAGTACCGCTCGGCGATGAGCGAATGGTCGAGGATGGTCGTTGCCACGCGTCGGTCCACGCGCGTCCCTCCGCTGGGTGCGAGGTGATCGTCTGCGCCCGCCATGGTGGCGGTTGCGCACTGAGAACCCGGCGCCGGTCTCCTCGCGCGTGATGCGTCGCGCACCGAGCGTGCGGCAGTGCGCCAGCGCCTACCCGAATCGGCGTCAGCGTGCTAGGCTCCGCCCCGGCGCGCCCGGTCCGTCCGGTCACAGGCGCTTGCTCGACGTGCCGATCGGCGCACCGTCCGCACCGGTCGCCAGGCGGCGATCCCCGATCTCCTGACCAGCACGATGTCGATGAGTCAAGAACCCGCCCAGAGCGATTCCGCGAGCGTGTCCGGTCCGCGACACGCGGCGCGTCCTGGTGCCCTGCCCGGGCGTCGATTCCTCGGACTGCGCATCCAGCCAGGCGAGCGCACGACGATGATCTCGCTGGCGATCGTGATCGGCATCGCCGGCGGTTTCGGCGCCGTGTTCTTCCGCTGGCTGATCGCGGTCCTGCAGGATCTGGCGTGGGGGCCGGGCGGGACCCCGCTCGACAAGGTCCTGCGCGCCCCGTGGTACCTGCGCCTCGCGATGCCGGCCGGGGGCGGGCTGCTGGTCGGGCTGATCGTGAAGTATCTGGCGCCGGAAGCCAAGGGACACGGGGTACCGGAGGTGATGAACGCCGTCGCGCGCCTCGGCGGCGTCATCCGGCCGGTGGTGGCGGTCGCCAAGTCGCTCGCGTCGGCGATCTGCATCGCCAGCGGCGGATCGGTCGGCCGCGAGGGCCCGATCGTCCAGATCGGGGCCGCGATCGGCTCGACACTCGGTCAGGTCCTTCGTCTATCGACGCGTCGAATCAGGACTTGCGTGGGGTGTGGGGCAGCGGCCGGGATCGCGGCGACGTTCAACGCACCGATCGCCGGCGCCTTCTTCGCGGCGGAGATCATCCTCGGCGAGTTCTCGACCGGGGCCTTCGGCTCGGTGGTGATCAGCTCGGTCACCGCGACGGTCATCGCCCGCACCTTCCTGGGCGACGTGGTGGCGTTCGAGATCCCGGAGTACGCCCTCATCCACCCGGCGGAGATGTTGACGTATGCCCTGCTCGGCGTCATCTCGGGCGTCGTCGGCGTCGTCTTCGTGCAGACGCTGCACTGGACCGAGGAGTTCTTCGACCACCTGCGGGGTGTCCCGTCCTTCATGCAGCCGGTCCTCGGCGGGCTCGGGATCGGCCTGATCGGCATCATCGCTCCCCAGGTCATGGGGGTGGGCTACGACACGATCACCGCCGCCCTCGAGGTGCGGCTCGGCCTGGGTCTCCTGGCCATGGTGCTGGTCGCCAAGCTCCTGGCCACCACCCTGACGCTCGGGTCGGGGGGCTCGGGCGGGGTGTTCGCGCCGTCGCTGTTCATGGGAGCGGCGCTCGGCGGCGCGGTCGGCAACCTGGCCCGCATGGTGTTCCCGTTTACCATGGCCTCGCCGGGCGCCTACGCCGTGGTGGGCATGGGCGCGATGGTCGCCGCCGCCACCCATGCGCCGATCACCGCGCTCCTCATCATCTTCGAGATGACCGGCGACTACCGCGTCATTCTCGGCCTGATGGTCTCCTGCATCCTCGGCACGTTGCTGGCGCAGCGCCTGCGGCGCGAGTCGATCTACACGATCAAGCTGATGCGCCGCGGCATCGATCTGCACGCCGGGCACGAGCTCAACGTGCTGCGCAAGGTGCGCGTGGGCTCGGTGATGCGGCCCAGCATCGAGCTCGTGGCGCGCTCGGCCGGGCTCGGGGATCTCTACCAGCGGATGATCGAGTCACCGCACTACGAGTTCTTCACCATCGACGAGGACGGCAGCCTGTCCGGGGTGATCTCGATCGACGACCTCAGGCACGTCCTGCCCGAGCTCAAGGAGCCGACCCCCGCGGCGATCGCCGACGACATCGCCAGCAAGTTGGTGGTCTACGTGCGCGAGGACGACTCGCTCGAGTGCGCGATGCAGGAGTTCGAGAAGCACAGCTGGGAGGAGCTGCCGGTGCTCCCGGCCGGGCACTCCATGACGCCGACCGGCACGATCCAGCGTCAGGACATGATCCGCGCCTACAACCGGGAGATCCTCGCCGTGGATCTCGCCGGCTCGCTGTCGTCCCGCCTCAAGACCGCCGTGCACCTGCGCACCTGGGAGACCGTCGGCGGCTACGTGCTCCAGCACATCGAGGCGCCGCCCCACCTCTGCGGCACCGATCTGGCCTCGCTCGGCCTGCGCCAGCGCTACGGCGTGCTGCTCATCCTGGTCGAGCACGCCGAGGGCAGCGGCGAAGGCCGCTTCGCACTGCCGACCCGTGAGACCGTCCTGGCGCTCGGCGACCGGGTCATTGTCTTCGGGCAGCGCGAGAACGTGCAGCGCCTCGGTCGCTGACCTGGCTGGCCCCGCTCCGGACCTCGAGCATGGCACGA
>JASFRE010000445.1:0-4104 GCA_050115055.1 Candidatus Eiseniibacteriota bacterium
ATCCCTCGCCGGTGCAGCTCGCGCGCCTCACCGCCTCGCCCGTCGCCGGCGCCATCCTGCTGCGCTGGACGGCGACGGCCGAGAGCGATCATCTCGGCTACCGGATCGAGCGCGCCACGGACGACGATGCGACCTTCCGGCGGGTCGGGCCGCGGCTCATCCCCGGCGCGCCACCCTTCGCGTACGCGTGGCGAGACACGACGGTCAAGCCCGGGCGCCGCTACCGCTACCAGCTCGTGGCGCTGGACGTGCGCGGCGGGGAGCAGCGCTTCGGCCCCGTCACGGTGCGGTCCGGCCCATCGTCCACCGCCCCCGTCGTGCAGCTCCACGCGGTCCGTCCCAATCCCGCCCGCGACACGGCGCGGGTGACCTTCACGCTCGGTGCGGCGACTCGCGTCGAGCTCAGGATCTACGACGTCGCCGGCCGGCACGTTCGCACGCTCGTCGACGGAGCGCTCGCCGCGGGCCCGCATCACACGGTGTGGGGCGGCCTCACCGATGCCGGCCGCCCAGCCGCCGCCGGCACCTATTTCATCGAGCTCCGCGCCGCGCATGCCACCCAGCGACGCAAGATCGTCCTGATGCCCCGCTAGCTGACGCCCGCTAGCCGACGTCCGCCAGCCGACGTCCGCCAGCCGGGCACCTTCGCCGATGGCGTGGAGCGCCGCTCACTCCCGGAGGCGCTTGCCGGTCGGCCCGCGACGCGCGTCGAGCGACGCGACGATCGCCACCTGCACGCGGTCGGGGGGGATCCCCAGCGGCCGCAGCGCGCCGGCGACCCGTGCGTGGGCGCTCTGACGGATCACCTCGCCCTCGCCGGCCCGCTCCGGGACGAGCGCGATCGACACGCCGCCATCCGGCCCCGCCTCGACGCGCATTGCCCGGACGCCGTCGATCTCCTCGAGCGGCGTCTCGATGGCGAAGGGATGCACGTCGACGCACTCGCCGGCGGACGTGGCCAGCGACAGCATCTCCTCGCGCCGGCCCTCGACGGCGACGATGCGCGGCAGGGTGAGGCCGCACGGGCACGGTGCCTCGTCGACCGTGACCAGGTCGCCGACGCGGTAGCGGATGAAGGGCAGCGTCCGGTTGACGAGGCTGGTCAGGAGGACCGCCGCACCGCGCTCCCCCGGCGGCAGCACCCGGTCCTGCTCGTCGACCACCTCGAGCACCACCAGGTCCTCGTAGAGGTGCATGCCGCGATGGGCCTCGCACTCGCCGGCGACGATGAGCGTCTCGCTGAGGCCGTAGGAGTCGAAGACCTCCACCCCCCAGGCCTCGCGCACGCGTCGCCGCAGGACCGGCGTCACCGTCTCGCCACCGGTGAAGACGAGCTGCGGCGCGATGCGGAGCGTCCCGGCCGCTGCCGCATCGACCAGCGGCGCGATGGCCGACGGGTAGCCACCGAGCACCGTCGGCCGGAAGCGCTCGAGCCGCTCGACCTGCTCGCCGATGGGCGAGCCCGCCACCAGGCGCAGGCTCGGCACCAGACCGAGGGCGAAGCTGGCGCTCATCTGCGTGCTGATGTGCATCGGGTTGAGGGTGCTGATCCCGGCGACCCGCGGGCGCTCGCGCAGGAGGTGCCACCAGGCGGCGGCGGGCGCGCGTCGCGATCCTGGCGGGGACGAACCGGTCGCGCGACCGGCACCACGCACCATCAGGTCGGCAGTGCGGATGATCCCGGCCATGCCGAGCCGCCAGTCCGCATGCGTGAACGGCACGAGGGCCGGCTCCCCGGTGGTGCCGGAGGTCGCGACCATGCGTATCGCCGCGCGCGGGCGACCGTCGTCACCGGGCAGCAGCTCGCGCGCCCGCTGCCGGTCCAGGCCCGGCCGCGTGACCGCGGCATCGAACTGATCGACGAGCAGCGTGCGGCGGTCGACCGGCTCGAGCTCGGACAGCTCATCCGGCGTCGGCACGCGTCCACCCCAGCGACGGCGGTAGAAGGGGGAGCGCTCGGCGGCATGGCGCAGCAACGCGGCGAGGCGTTGCCGCTGCAGGCGGCGCACCGCATCGCGCGCCCCGCGACGGGAGGCACGCTCGCAGCGCCTGAGCAGCGCGGCGCTGAGCAGCGCGGCGACCGAGAGATCGAGCAGGGTCCCGATGGGGGCGGATCGTCGAGGGCGTCTCACGTGCAACGAGTATACCGCCCGGTCGCACCCCGGGACATGCCCGGGCACGCCGGGGCATGCCGGGGCGCGGCGGGGCGCGCTCAGCGCTGCAGCTCGACGAGGCGCGCGGTGCGCAGCGTCCCGCCCGCGCGCAGCCGCACGAAGTAGACCCCGGCGGGGAGCGCCCGACCATCCGGTCGCACGAGCGGCAGCTCGAGCCGGAGATCGACCGGCCCGGTGGCGTCACCCGGTACCAGATCGACAGGCCGGGCGTGGACCAGGTGTCCTGTCACATCGTAGAGCGCGAGGTGGGCGCGACGCCCGCCCGCCTGTTCGAGTCGCGCTCGCACCGTCACGGAGCGCCGCGCCGGGTTCGGGAACAGGGTGAGCCGTGACGCGTCGACCCGCGGCGTCCCCGCATCGCCGAGCGCCGACGTCGACGCGATGATGCGGAAGTCGGCGGCCGACATCGCGGACACCGAGCCGGTGGCGGTGGTCAGCGTGGCGCGGACGCGACAGGTGGAGGAGGCGCCCGGCGCCGTCACCGCCCACTGGTAGCGGCCGCTGTTCGGGAGATTGCTCGCGATCGGCATCCACGGACCACCGGCGCCGTCCACCGACAGCTCGAGATCGACGGTCGCCGGTCCCTGCGCGACGGGGACCGCCGCCAGCCAGCGGATGGTGCGGATCGAGCCGCTGACCAGGGCCTCGCCGCCGTCCGGAGCGGTGACGCGCGCGGCGAGCGCCGCCGGCTCCGACCACGGCGAGTAGACCTTGAGCTGATTGCGGTAGAACGGGAAGCCGCTCATGTCGGCCGCGACGACGATGTCCTCGCGCCCGTCGTGATCGACATCGCCGTCGACCCGGAGCGCCGAGACGTCGCCGGGCGACGCCATCGTCCAGGTGGCATCGGCGGTCCAGCTGCCGGCGCCATCACCGAGGAAGACCTGTCCGATCGGCTCGTGGTAGGCGATCACGTCCAGGTCTCCATCGCCGTCGACATCGCCGAGCTGCGCCCGGTCCCAGGTGCCGGTCGCGGGCAGACCGCTCGAGCGGTCCACCCACTGCATGGCGGCATCGTCCCAGGCCAGGCATCGCACACCGCTCGAGTCGAACGCGAACACGATGTCGTCGTGACCGTCGCCGTTCATATCGCCGGCCTCGATGCCGCGGATGGTCCCGGCGGGAATGCCGGTCGAGGCGGGCGTGAAGCCGAAGGCGCCGTCACCGAGCAGCACGATCGAGCCCTGTCGCGTGCTGACGATGTCGGGCAGTCCGTCGGCATTGACGTCGCAGGTCTCGATCGTGGATCCGACCGAGCCGCCGGGCAGCGCCCAGGCCTGGCTCCAGGTGCCGTCGCCCAGGTTCTCGTACAGCCGCAGTCCGTTGCTGCCGCCGAAGGACTGCGAGACGATGTCGAGCCGCCCATTGCAGTCGAAGTCGGCGAGCGCGGTGGCGAACATCCCCCACTCCTCGCCGCTCGACGCCAGTCCCTCGCCCCAGTCGGTCCAGGCCTGGCCGGTGCCGTCACCGCGCGCCGCGCCCATGAGCCGCCCCGACATGCCGCTTCCCCAGTTGTGGTGGATCCCCCAGGCGATGTCCAGGTGGCCGTCCAGGTCGAGGTCGCCGAGAGCGCAGCCACCGTAGCCGAAGTCGCCGAACTGATGCACGGCCCAGCCGCCGGCACCGTCTCCGAGCCAGACCATGATGCCGTGCTCATCGGAGTTGACGTACGGCGAGCCGTGGTCACCGACCGACACCAGGTCGAGGTGACCGTCGCCGTCGACATCACCCACCTCGTACTCGGTGTTGCCCTCCTCCTTCTCGGGAGTCCCGAGACCGGTCGATCGCGAGACGAGGGTCACCGCCCGGGCGGGGGCGACGGGGTGGGACGGCATGCCGATGCTGGAGGCGACGAGGACGAGGCTCAGGATCGTGAAGGAGCAGCGGTGCATGACTCGTCTCCGGCCGGATGCGATACGCGGGACGTCGT
>JASFRE010000446.1:0-4100 GCA_050115055.1 Candidatus Eiseniibacteriota bacterium
GCGGTGCTCGGCATGACGGCCTCCAACCTGCAGGTCATGCAGGTGACCCGCGGGGGACCGGCCGATCGCGCGGGGATCCAGGTCGGTGATCGCATCACCGCGGTCAACGGGGTCGCGGTCAGCGACCTCGTGCTGGCTCGGTTCCAGCTCCGCACGGCGGGTGTCGGCGACTCGCTGCGCCTGACCGTGCACCGCCCGGCGAGCTCGGTTCGGGCGTCCGGCACCCGGCGCACGGCGCGCGGGGCGGCACCGGGTCGGGTGACACCGCCCACGGTCGACGGGGCGGCGAGCGGGGCGGTGGGCGGCACGTTCCACCACGTCGTCCTGGTCGGCGCCGCGCCCTCGGTGTCGGAGATCGTCTGGCGACTGGCGATGGGCGCGGCCGGGCTGTGCGCGCTGGCCCTCGGTTTCTTCCTGGCCTGGCAGCGCCCCAGCAAGTTGACGCTGGTCTTCTTCGGCATCTGCTACGCGATGGCGTTCCTGCTGCGCGTCCATCCGTTCATCCCCTCGCCGGCGTGGCAGTACGTGCACGAGATCTTCTACTCGCTGGTGCCCTGGTTCCTCGCCGCCTTCTTCGTGCACTTCTTCCTCCTGTTCCCCGAGACCTCGCCGACCCGGCGGCGGCTCGAGCGGCTGGTCTACGTGCCGGTGGCGCTCGAGATCATCTTCCAGGCCGTGCGGCTGCCGGGCGGCATCGGCACGCGCTTCGGCCCGGGCGGGCGACCGGTCATCGAGGACGTGCACACCGTGCTGGCCACGCTCTACTTCGTCGGCTACGTGGCGCTCGCCATCCTGCTGTTCGTGCGCGCCTATCGTCGCGTCCGGGACACACGGCTGCACGCGCGGCTCCGCGTGGCGGTCTGGGGCACCGTCCTCGGCGTCGCCCCGCTGCTCCTGGCGTCGCTCATCAAGCTCGTGGCACCCGGCGTCGAGCTCCCCGGCATCCGCTACTCGATGCTGGCCCTGACCCTGATCCCGGCCGCCTTCGCCTACGCCGCCTTCCGCCACCGGGTGTTCGACGTCGAGATCCTCGTCAAGCGCAGCCTGATCTACTCGGTGCTGTCGGCGCTGCTCCTGGGGATCTACTTCGGAGTCGTCGTCGGGGTCGGCGGCCTGATGCACGAGATGACCGGCGCCTCGAACCCCCTCCTACTCCTGGTCTCGATCGTCGTCATGGCGCTCATCGCCGCGCCGGCCCGCGTGCGCCTGCAGCGCCTGGTCGATCGCGTGCTGTTCCGCGAGCGCTACGATGCGCGCGAGACCTTGCGCCGCTTCTCGCACGACCTGGCCCAGATGATCGAGCTCGGCGGCATCGGGACGCTGCTCGTCGAGCGGGTCGCGGCGCTGCTCAATGTCGAGACCGTCGCGCTCTTGCTGCGGGAGGACGCGTCCGGCGACTTCGAGCTCTACCGCTCGTCGCCGGCGACGCTGGCGGCGCAGCCGTCCGCGTCGGCACCGGCGGCGGGCGCGGTGCATCCCGTCGAGCCGCGGGACGCGGGGAACGGATCGGATGGCGGGCAGGTCGCGCACGCGGCGCGGGCGACCGGCAAGCAGCCGGCGCGACACGACGGCCAGCCGGCGCAACACGACGGCCAGCCGGCGCGACACGACGGCCAGCCGGCGCAACACGACGGCCAGCCGGCGCACGACGCGAGATCGCCGATGCCGGAGGTGCCGGCCAGCGCCGCGACGCTCTTCGCCTTCGAGGACCGCCCCCTCCACCTGGAAGGCAGCGTGCGTGCCCGCCGCCTCGAGTCGCTGCCGCTCGACGACCGCCGGCGCGTGGAGGCGTACCAGCCGTCGGTGATCGTGCCGCTGCGCGCGCGCGAGCACCTGCTCGGGTTGCTGATTCTCGGCGCACGGCGAGGGCTCGACTGGACGAGCCAGGAGGACCTCGAGATCCTCGAGACGCTCGGCGAGCAGGCGGCGATCGCCATCCAGAATGCGCAGCTGCACCGTCAGGCGCTGGTCAAGGAGCGCATGGCCCAGGAGCTGGCGGTGGCGCAGGGAATCCAGGCGCACCTGGTGCCGGCCTCCGACCCGGAGGCCACCTCGGTCGCCTTTGCCAGCTCGACCGTCGCCTGTCACGAGATCGGTGGTGACTTCTACGACTACGTGCCGCTCGGCGCGGATCGGCTCGGCATCGCGATCGGCGACGTCAGCGGCAAGGGAGTCCCCGCCGCCCTGCTGATGGCCGGCCTGCAATCCTGCTTCCGCGCCGAGGCGGAGCGCCAGCTGCCGCCCGACGTGGTGCTCGGGGCGTTGAACCATCGCATCCTGTCGGTCGGCGACCGCATGCGCTTCGTTTGCTTCTTCTACGGCATCCTCGATCTCGAGCGCCGGCGGCTGACCTACGCCAACGCCGGTCTCGACCCGCCGATCCTGGTGCGTACCGCTGGACGCGTGGAGCGTCTGGCGCAGGGCGGTCCCATCCTCGGCCTGGTGCCGGAGCCGCGCTATCCGACCGGCATCGTCAGCATGCAGAGCGGTGACACCCTGGTGTTCTTCACCGACGGCCTGGTCGAGCCGATCGAGAACCGCACCGGCGAGGGCGAGGCCGCTCTCGTCGACTTCCTGGTCCGCCACCGTGAGCTGCCGGCGACCGAGCTCGAACGCCGGCTGATCGAGCGCCTGCGGCGCATCGTCGGCGAGGAGCCGGACGACGACACCACGGTGATCGTGGCCCGAGCCCTCTAGGGTCGACCGGCCACGGCCGGCGCAGGCTCGTGCCCCCGCCCCGGCGCGCGCGCGACCGGTCCGGCCCCGGACGACCAGCGGCCGATGGTCCACTTGATGCGCCCCCAGGACGTGTTCTCGATCACCGATGGCGGGCAGCCCTCACCGTGGGCACCGATCAGGCCGCAACCCTGCCGGAGCGGGTCGTTTCCTGGCAGGCACGGCGAGTTCGCCGCGAGCGTGAAGATCCCCGCCGTGGCGTTGCAGAACAGCGGGTCGACGGAGATGTTGCCGGAGACGCCGAGCTGGTCGGCGATGCACCCCACCCAGTCGCCGCCCTCGTTCCCGTGAAGATCGCAGCAGATCAACGTGACCGACGTTCCAGTGGCGCACTGGACGGCCTCTCCGAAGAGGCCGATGCCGTCGGCGATGATGCAGTTCGAGAGTTGCGGGGGTGAGCTCGAGTTGGAGTAGATCCCGGAGCAGAAGGGATCATCGGCCCCGGTCGCGGCGTTCGCCACGAACGTGCAGCCCGAGATCACGGCGGCGCTGCTCCCCAGGGAGATCGCGCCGCCCTGGACCCCCTCGTTGTGCGCGAAGGTGCAGCCGAGAATCGTGACCGGCGACGATCGGCACGCGATCGCCCCGCCGGCGGCGGCGCGGTTGCCGTCGAACACGCAGTCGACGATGGTCGGCGTCGAGCCGTTCACGCACAGGATGCCCCCGCCACCGCCCTCGCCGATGAACACCCGGACGAAACCGCCGCGGATCGTGAAGCCCTCGACACGCGCCGCCGCCGACTCGCCGAGATGGAAGTAGAAGGCTCGATGTGGCTCCGCCTGGCTCCCTCCGCTATCGATGACGGTCGCTCCGGCCCCCATCTCGGATCGCAGCACGATGTCGTTGCCGAGAAAGCCCATGTCGCGGTTCCAGTCCCCCGAGTAGGTGCCTGGGGCGACGAGCACGGTGTCACCGGGTTCCGCTGCGTTCAGCGCCGGCTGGATGCGCTCGTACTCGTCTGGCACCCGGAGCGTCCGTGACGCGGCCGGACTCGCCGACAGGACGATCAGCAGGGTCGATGTGCCGGCAACCAGCGTCATCACCTGCGCGGGCGGTCTCATCCGTGCTCCTCCCCGATCAGCAGCTCCGTTTCGGAGGTCCGGTGTCCGGCGTGGGTCCGCTGACGGACCGCGACGTCGACGTGACCGATGCTCTAGAGACCATACGGCACCGTCGCCCCGCATTCACGCCTCTGGGGTGCCGCTGGCGAGTGACCGCGACGCTCGTCGACTGGCCAGCCATCGACCGCCCGCCACGCCGCCGTCGATCAGGATCCATCCGCCGGCCGGCGAAGGCGCGCCGGAACGCGGTCCCGGCGCCGGCGCGGTGCCTCCCAGGGTCATCCCACCCCGGAATCCAACCTG
>JASFRE010000447.1:0-4094 GCA_050115055.1 Candidatus Eiseniibacteriota bacterium
GCGGGCGCCGTGCCGGCCGATCTCTGCGATGCGATCGAAGACCTGCTCCGGCGCCGAGCGACCGACGATGTGCAGCCGCCCGTGCGGTACGCGCTGCTCGAAGCGTTTCCGGACGGTCGACGCGATGTCGCCGACCAGCAGGTAGTGGCCGGCGCGGAGCCGCGATTCAACGGCCGCGGCGAACTGCAGCGAGCGATCGAGCCGGTCGCCGCGCAGGTTGACGATGGCGATCGTCGGCCTCCCGTCCCGGGCAGGGTCCCCGTCGAGACCGAGACGCTGCCAGATGGCGAGGGTCGAGTCGAGATCGTTGGCCGCGAAGATATTGTGGAACTCGATGGGCACCCCGCGGTGCTCGAGCCGCCAGTGCGTGCAGGCGCCCGGATCGGGCTGGGCCTGCAGCATGCCGCTCAGGCTGATCTGGTCCGGGATACCGAGCTGCCGCGCGACGGCCAGCGCCGTGGCGACGTTCTGCGCGTGCTCCAGGTAGCCGAACTGGTCGAGGATGCCGGGCGGCAGGTCGTCGGGTCGGGCGAGCACCAGGCGGGCATGGCGCTGCGACGCCTGGCGCCGGAGCTCCCGCGTGTGCTCCGCATCGCCGACGATGACGACACCGCGGCGCGGGATCGTGGTCGACAGCGCCGCGCCGACGTCCTCGACCGTCGGTCCCATGACGTCCAGGTGGTCCGGTCGCACGCTGGTGATGACGCCGATGGTCGAGCGCATGATGCGCTCCTCGGTGATGCGCTGCAGGTCGGGGCGGATCGCCATGCACTCCATGACGATCGCCTGCGCTCCCTCGCGCCGGGCGAGCTCGAGGATACCCACCTGCTCGCAGATGTTCGGCGTGCCGATCCGCACGACCGGGTCCTCCGCTCCGTCGTGGTGGATCAGCCGCGCCCGGCTGCCGGTGGTCTTGGCGACCGTGCGGATCCCGGCTTCACGTAGGGCGCCGGCGACCAGCCGTGTCACCGACGACTTGCCGCGGCTGCCGTTGACGTGAATGCGTACCGGGATGGCCAGCAGGGCACGGTGGAGACGGATGGCCTCGACCGACCAGTAGAGCAAGATGAAGGCGAGCAGTACGACGAGTATGGTCATCGTCTCGGTCGTCTCGCTGGCGCGCGCGTGCGCAGCCGGTCGAGCACTCGAGGCTGTTCCGACCGCGCCGGTCGTACTAGAATGGCTGGGGAAGCGGCGGCCAGGCGATCGCTCCCATTATACAGGACAGACACGATGTCCACGGCCGACGTCCCGACCGGCCGGCGACCGTGGCCCGCCCGGCGAACCGGAAGGAGCTCTCTGGTGCGCAGTCGCTCCGCTCTCGTCATCCTCGCGTTCCTCGGCCTCGGTGCCATCCAAGCCGTCGGGCCGGGCTGCTCCAGCCGGTCCGACACGGCCGTCGCCGGTGCTGACTCGACCCTCGTCTATCCGGCCCGCGACGGCTCCGGCCCCGAGGTCTCGATCACCTTCTGCCGCAAGATCTCGAGCCGCACCGGTCGGCCGATCGGCGAGAGCCAGGAGTTCACCATGCGACCCCGCGCCAGGGTGCGAGCGCTCATCGAGCTGACCGGAATGGCGTCGCCGGACAGCCCCCGGCCACTCATGTTCCACCTCGTCTGGGTCGGCCCCGATGATCACGAGATCTACACGAAGCGCGTCGACCTGGCGCCGGACGACGGTGACCCGCGGTTCACGAGCTCGATCTCCATTCCGCCGGGCCGGCGCGACCCCGGTCCGTACATGCTGCGCGTCTACCTCTTCCGCGAGCTCGTCGCCGAGAAGCGCTTCGAACTCCTGCCGCCGCCTGTCGGCAGCGGCTAGGAGCGTGCCGCATCCGGCCGGCCCGCATCGCTCCCGCGCTCAGATCATGCGGATCAGGTAGTTCTTGCTGCGCCGCTTGACGCCGCCGAACCAGGCGGCGAGCGGCAGCATCACCGCCAGCATGACGGCGAGTCCGACGAGCACCGCCAGCTCGCCTCCCTCCCGGTAGTAGATGTCGATCCGCTTCGAGAAGATCCCCAGGATCCCGATGTGGACGCAGTAGAAGAAGAGCGGTACCCGCCCCACGATGCCGAGCCAGCCGGTGATCCGCGGCCAGAGCCGGCCGAGCGCCTGGATCACCGCCATGCCGCCGACCACCGCGCCGAAGAACCAGACGACGTGGTAGATGCTCGGCGGGTACTTCTGGTCGAGCACGAACGAGTAGGACCAGAGCTCCGAGAACGGCCAGATGTTGCCGTATCCCCGTCCCATGCGCACGGTGGTCGCTACCGCGAAGGCCGCCAGGGCCACGAGGAGGCTCATCGTGACCCGGCGGCGCGTCGTCTTCCAGACGTCGATCCAGCCGGTGGCCATGACCGAGCCGAGCGTCGCCAGCACGAACCACGGGATGACCGGGTACTTGTTCCAGTCACCCGAGTCGACGAAGGTCTGCATGAGGACGCGCTGCCAGGTGGTGTCGACATCGTACGGGATGGCGAGGAGCAGCGGGTGGATCGCCAGGCATCCGAGCGCCACCGCCAGCCGCACCGGCCATCGCGTGTGGACGAGGAACGTCAGGGCGACCATCGACAGCCCGATGCACGCGATGATCCCGAGGTGGCCAGGATGGAAGCGCTCGAAGCCGCCCCAGGACGAGTTGACCCAGGTGATCTGCACCAGGACCAGGAACAGGCCGCGCTGGATGAGATGCCAGCGGGCGCTCCACGCGCCGTGGCCGCGCTGGACGCGGCGGTGGTAGGAGTACCAGACCATGGCGCCGTTCATCATGAGAAAGCCCGGCGCGCAGAGGTAACCCACGTAGCGCAGCCAGAACTGCCCGTGGTCACCGAACACCGGGTCGAGGGGATCGAGCTGCAACCACATGAAGTGGAAGTAGTAGGAGCAGTGGCCGAGCAGCATCAGGACGCCGACCAGACCGCGGAATTCATCCACGAACCGGAAACGTGGGCGCTTGCCCGGCGCGGCGCGATCGGCAGTGATGCCGGTCGCCTCGGCGGCCTCGATCGGCCGGGGGCCGGTTGCGGTGGCGGAACCTGACACTGCGTCCTCCTTGGTGGGCGTACCGGAAGCGCGCCGGCAGTTGCCGCCAGCCTCAGCGGTGCGTGCGCACCACGCGGAAGCCGACCCGGTCGGTGCCTGAGTTGGCCCAGACACCGGTGCGCGCCGCCGAACGGCAGTCGCGCGCGTAGTAGTACCAGTCGCCGCCGCGAACGACCCGCTGGTCGCCGGTCGTGGGGCCAGAGAAGCTCGGACCGGGCGTGTCCGTGTAGCGGTTCCAGCACCACTCTGCGACGTTGCCGTGCATGTCGTGGAGGCCCCAGCTGTTGGCCTCCTTGCCGGCGACTGCGTGCGTGGTGGCACCGGCGTTGCCGCAGTACCAGCCGATGGCCTCCAGGGCGGGGTTCGAGCCGCAGGCCCAGTCGGCCAGATCGCCGTTGGCGAACGCGGTCGTGGTACCGGCGCGGCAGAGCATCTCCCACTCCGCCTCGGTCGGCAGCCGCCAGCCGTCGGCGTCGAGGTTCCAGGTCACCGCGTCGCCCATGATCGTGTAGGCCGGCTCGAGGCTATCGCCCGACAGCGCGTTGCAGTAGCGGACGGCGTCGAGCCAGGTGACCCGCTCGACCGGCAGGTCGTCGCCGGAGAAGGCCGAGGGGTTCGAGCCCATGAGGGCCTCGTACTCCGCCTGCGTGACCTCGTGGCCCCAGGCCAGGAGCTCGTCCGCCTGCCAGCGCATGGCGACCTCGTGCTCGGGCTCATTGTCGCGTCGCCCCGCCTCGGTCTCCGGACTGCCGACCGTGTAGAGGAACGTCCCCACCCAGGGGCCGTCCGTCGTGCCGGTCGCCACCGGCGGGTTGATCCCATCGGCGAAGGTGAAGGTGTGCACGTAGTCGCCGGCCGGCAGGGTGGTCTCGAACCGGTAGAGGGCGCCGCTCACGTAGTCGCCGCTGATCAGGGTCATCGCGTGGGCCTCGCCGTTCAGCAACACCTGCGCCGTGGTCGGCGGGTCGCCGTCACCGTCCTGGTAGGTGACCTCGAAGGTGAACATGGTGTCGAGGACGCCGACCTCGGGCGTGGCGCTGGCACCGGTCAGG
>JASFRE010000448.1:0-4074 GCA_050115055.1 Candidatus Eiseniibacteriota bacterium
CTGGGCCCGGGAGCGGGCGTCTGCCCTGGTCACGGCCCCGGCCGCCGCCGGTCGGGCCCACACCGCACCCGGCGTCGACGGCGGCGACTGGCGGACCCGGCTCGGCGGCTGGCTCGAGCCGCTCCGCCGCCTCCCGGTGACCAGCCTGGGCGCGGCCGCGATGGTCGCCCTGATCCTCGTGGTTTTCGTGCCGGTCGGGCGCGACGGCGGGACCGGGGTGCTGCGTGGTCGCACCGACCGCGTCGCGCCGGAGCTGCTCGTGCCCACGGCAGCCGCGACGGTGCGCGCCGATGCGGTGGAGCTGCGCTGGCAGCCGTTCACCGCGGCGTCCAGCTACCGGGTGACGGTCGTCGACGCCAGCGGCGGTTTCTTCTGGGAGTCGTCGACCGCCGGGACGCGGCTGGCGGTTCCCGAGGCGACTGCCTGGACGACCGATCAGGTCTACCGGTGGTGGGTGACGGCGCTCCTGGACAGCGGACGTCAGGTGACGTCGGAGACCGAGAGCTTTCGCCTGGTTGCGCCGCGCGCGGAGCGCTGACCGCACCGCACGCCGCGGCGCTCTGGTGGGTGCATGGGGGCACGCGCCCGCCGTTGCCCACGACCCGAGAGATGCGCCGCGAGGTTCCCCGCGGCACGGCCGGCGGGCCGGCCAGCGGGGCCTCCGCGGCCGGGGCGCCCGGCCGGCGCGCGGCACTCGTTGGAGCCCGCCGGGAGCCTGGCGGTAGCCGGGGGTTGTTGCTCGGCGGCTGCCCGACCGGGCGCTGACGGCCCCCCGAAAGAGATGCAACTTCACACGGCCGCATCCGTACTTCCTGACAGAACCTCCATTTTCCAGAGGTCACAGCAAGAGCCCGATGAGCGACCGGGTGTCGTGCCGGAGCGACACCCGGTCGTCGTTTGTCGTCGTCGGCTTCGCCTCTGCCCCCGGCCTTTTTCTTTGCCGCAAGCTCGTCCGCGTCGCTAGACTGCCCGCCGAGTGCCCCGCGATCTCGTGACCCGCCACCCGCGGGCCGGACCTTCCCGCCGACATCGTCCAGCTCGTCCTGCGCGACGCGCCATGTCGAGGACGCCCATGCGATTCGTCATGCTGTCAGCTGCTCGCAAGAGCCCGACCCGCAAGCGCGCGGGGAGCACCCCGCGCGCGCGCCGCACCGGCCGTGTACCCGCCACCGGCGGTAGCGGGAGGCGGGAGCCTGGTGACGGGCCGAGTACCCCCGGTGGCCGGCGACGGCGCCCGGCCGCCGCCGGTCCGGGCCCCGGCCGCCGCCGGGCCGCCTCGCGTCGCGGCAGCGGCAGCCGCCAGGGTGGCGGCGGCGGTACCCAGCTGTCGCTCATCGAGGGGAGCGTCGGGGTGGCGACCGGGGGCGGGGCGCGCCCGGCCGCCGCGCTCGACGACGCGCCGCCGGAGGTGACGCCGCCGGAGGTGACGCCGCCGGAGGTGACGCCGCCGGAGGTGACGCCGCCGGAGGTGACGCCACCGGAGGTGATGCCGCCGGCCGGCTCGCCGCTCGCGCCGGTGGAGACTCGAGCCGCCGCGCCACGCGGCTCCAGCGCCGGTCACAGCGGTCGCAAGACGGCCAGCGGACGCGGTCGGGCCCCCGCCGCCGCGGCGGCGAACGGCGGCGCTCCGGCGCGGCGTCGCAGTGCGCGCGAGCTCGCCGCCGGCCAGCGCGCCATCTCGGTCTCCGAGTTCTTCACCAAGAACCGCCATCTGCTCGGCTTCGACAATCCCTCCAAGGCGCTCCTGACGACCATCAAGGAAGCGGTCGACAACTCGCTCGATGCCTGCGAGGAGGCCGGGATCCTGCCCGACATCGGGATTGCCATCCTGCCGCTCGCGGAGGACCGCCACCGCATCATCGTCGAGGACAACGGCCCGGGCATCGTGCGGGCCCAGATCCCGAAGATCTTCGGCCAGCTGCTGTACGGGTCGAAGTTCCACACGCTGAAGCAGGCGCGTGGCCAGCAGGGCATCGGCATCTCGGCGGCGGGCATGTACGGGCAGCTCACCACCGGCAAACCGATGGTGATCATCTCCCGCACCGGTCCGGAGCGCGCCGCGCACTGGTTCGAGATCCAGATCGACACGCAGAAGAACCAGCCGGTGGTCGTCAAGGACGAGGCGACCGAGTGGGAGCCGGAGCACGGCACGCGGGTCGAGGTCGAGATCGAGGCGACCTACAAGCGCGGCCGCCGGTCGGTCGACGGCTACGTCGAGATGACCGCGCTCGCCAATCCGCACGCGCGCATCGTCTACCGGCCGCCGGTCGGCGAGCCGCTGCGCTACGACCGCGTGGTCTTCGACCTCCCGGCCGAGCCCAAGGCGATCAAACCCCACCCGCACGGCGTCGAGCTCGGTGTCCTCATGAAGATGCTGAGTCAGACGAAGTCGCGCAACGTGCGCGGTTTCCTGATGGGGGACTTCTCGCGGGTGTCGGCGCGGGTCGCCGAGGAGATCCTCGAGGCGGCCGGGATCGAGCCGTCGATGTCGCCCCGACGCGTGCACCGCGACGCCGCCGAGCATCTGTACAAGGCGATCGGCACGGTCAAGATCATGAGCCCCCCGACCAACTGCCTGTCGCCGATCGGCGAGGAGCAGCTGCTGGCGGCGCTCCACAAGCAGGTCGATGCCGAGTTCGCGTCCGCGGTGACGCGTAGCCCCTCGGTCTACCGCGGCAACCCGTTTCAGATCGAGGTCGGTCTCGCCTGGGGTGGCGAGCTGGCAGCCGACGAGCTGGCGCGCGTCTACCGGTTCGCCAACCGGGTGCCGCTGCTCTACCAGCCCGGGGCGTGCGCGATCTCGAAATCGGTGATCGGCACCAACTGGCGCTCCTACGGCGTCCAGCAGTCGCGCGGCGCGCTGCCGACCGGGCCGCTGGTGGTCATGGTGCACATCGCCTCGGCCTGGGTGCCGTTCACCTCGGAGTCGAAGGAGGCGATCGCGCACTACCCGGAGATCGTCAAGGAGATCAAGCTGGCGCTGCAGATCTGTGGACGGCGGCTCGGCCAGCACATCCGCCGGGGCCAGCGGCTGCGGGATGCCGAGAAGAAGCAGTCGTTCATCCAGCAGTACATCCCGCACATCGGCATCGCGCTGCGCGAGATCCTGTCGCTGAGCGAACGTCAGGAGAAAAGCGTCGTCGAGCACCTGACCGGCACGCTCGAGCGCAGTCGCAAGCTCTGAGCCGGCAGGCCGGGCAGCGCGCGGCCCACGGGCAGTCGGCATCGACAACCGGAGATCGATCAGGGAGTGAGCAGGTGGCACGCAAGACGACGGCACGCAAGACGACGAAACGGAAGAAGCGCGGCGGCGACGAAGTCGTCGCCCAGATCGAGGGCGAGGCGCAGACGGTCTACAAGCAGGCCGTCGGCGACCGGAAGCCGACCATGCGTTTCCCGATCCGGTCGCTGCAGAATGTGCGTTACTCGGCCCGCAAGGGCCATTTCGAGATGCTCGACCGGGCCAAGGAACGCACCCTGACGGTCTCGACGGTCAAGACCTTCGCGCAGACGCTGCGGATGATGGCGCTCTCGAAGCAGCTCGTCCAGACCGACGACATCGCCACCAAGCGAGAGGCCTATTACGTCTCGAAGGGCTGGTCGGAGGCACGCTTCCGCGAGCAGCCGGAGTCCGACGCGGTGATGGACGACGTCGAGGCGCTCTTCCGGGTCAATCGCGAGCAGCTCGGCTTCATCCCCGAGGAGAAGGGCGGCGAGGTGGCCGGACAGCTGGTGGTGATCGACCGCGACCCGACGACCGGCACGCCGCTCCGCATCGACTGCACCAAGTTCGGTTCCGGCGCCTACTCGATCCCGATCTCGGTCGAGGAGCTGGGCTTCGAGGCGAAGGCGAAGTTCATTCTGGTGATCGAGACCGCCGGCATGTTCCAGCGGCTCGTCAAGCACGGCTACTGGAAGACGGCGGAGTGCATCCTGGTGTCGATGGGCGGTGTGCCGACGCGGGCCTGCCGCCGCTTCATCCGGCGGCTGGCCGACGAGCGCAAGCTGCCGGTGTACGCCTTCGTCGACGGCGACCCGTACGGTTACTTCAACATCTACCGCACCCTCAAGGTC
>JASFRE010000449.1:0-4072 GCA_050115055.1 Candidatus Eiseniibacteriota bacterium
GTGCCCGGCCTGGAGGCGGGGCTGATCCTCGCCGCCCTCGACGACGTCGCCGCCTCGGCCGGCGCCGCGTGCCACGCCGACGGCGTCGAGCTGTCGGCGACGCTGGCCGCCATGGGCGTGCCGCCCGACATCGCCATGGGGACGATCCGTTTCTCGACCGGTACGATGACCAGCGCCGACGACATCGATCGCGCCGTGAATTCGGTGGCGCGGGTCGTCGAGTCGCTGCGCCCGGCGACGGCCGCGGCACCCGGCCCGGCCGGCGGCACGGCGCCGGAGGACGTGCGCCTCACGCGCTTCACGAGCGGCCTGGGCTGCGCCTGCAAGCTCAGGCCGCAGGCGCTCGAGCGCGTGCTCGCCGCCCTCCCGCGCCGTGCGCCGCACCCCGACGTGCTGGTCGGCACCGAGAACGCCGACGACGCCGCCGTCTACCGGCTCGCGCCGGACCTCGCCGTGGTCGAGACCGTCGACTTCTTCACGCCGGTGGTCGATGACCCGCACGCCTTCGGCGCCATCGCCGCCGCCAATGCGCTGAGCGACATCTACGCCATGGGCGCCCGGCCGCTGTTCGCGCTGTCGATCGTCGGCTTCCCGTCGAATCGCCTGCCACTCGAGGTGCTGGCGACGATCCTGGCCGGCGGCCAGGCGGTGGCGCATGCCGCCGGCATCCCGATCCTCGGCGGCCACACGGTCGACGATCCCGAGCCCAAGTACGGGCTCGTCGTCACCGGCGTCGTCGATCCGGCGCGCCTCTGGACCAACGCAGGGGCGCGGCCCGGCGACGCGCTCCTCCTCACCAAGCCGCTGGGGCTCGGCATCATGACGACGGCGCTCAAGGCGGGGCTCCTGGACGCGGGGCGAATCGAGGAGATCCAGGCGCTCATGATGGAGCTGAACCGCACGGCGGCAGAGACGCTGGCGCGCTTCACGGTGCATGCCTGCACCGATGTCACCGGCTTCGGGCTGCTTGGTCACCTGCGCGAGCTGGCGGTGGCGAGCGGCACCGATGTCGCGATCGACGACCGCGCGCTACCGGTGCTGGACGGTGCTCGCGAGCTGGCGACCGCGGGCACAGTGCCGGGCGGATCGCGGAACAACCTGGCGCACGTCGAGCCACACGTCGACTTCGCGCCCACCGTGGGCGAGATCGACCGCCTGCTGGCCTGCGACGCCCAGACGTCTGGCGGCCTGCTGGCAGCGCTGCCGGCGGCCGAGGCCGCGGCGGCGATCGCGGCGCTGCGGGCGGCCGGCGTCAGCGACGCGGTCGAGATCGGGCGCTGCACGCGCGCCGGCGCCGGTCGAATCGTCGTCGGCTGAGCCGCGCCCGGCCGTGCTAGACTCGTCACCCCGCGTCGCCCGGGGGGCGATGCCGGACACCCGGGAGGAGGCACGGTCATGGGCAAGCAGTCGAGCCCGGACGGCAAGAGCAGCACCGCACGCACGCCGCGCGGCACCATCCCCTCACAGCACGACGGCGGCACCGGCGACGCCCGGCGCGGCACCCTCCGCCGCGCGGACCGCGCGGAGCTGACTCTCGACGCCTCCGCATTGCGCTGGCGCTGCGATCCCGACTGGCTCGACTTCGACACCACGGCACAGGTCGAGCCGATCGCCGGCGTCATCGGCCAGGACTGCGCGATCGAGGCCCTGCGCTTCGGGCTCGAGGTGACGGCTCCCGGCCAGAACATCTTCGTGCGCGGCCTCTCGGGCACCGGTCGCATGACCCTGGTGCGCCAGCTGATGTCCGACATCTCGCCGTCGTGCACGCTGGCCGACGACCGTTGTTACGTGCACGGCTTCACGCAAGCCGACCGCCCGATGCTGATCGGCCTGCCACGCGGCCAGGCTCGCACCTTCAGCAACCGGATCGAGCAGCTGATCGAGTTCATCCGCCGCGATCTCATGCCGGCGCTCTCCTCCGAGAGCATGCGGGCGCGCCGCAGCCGGCTCGACGAGCGGGCCCAGTCGCAGATTCGCGAGATCGGTCAACCGCTCGAGGAGGAGATGAAGGAGGCGGGGCTCGCGCTCGTGCCGGTGCAAATGGGCGACACCGTGCATCCGGCAATCCTGCCGGTGATCGACGGCAAGCCGGCAACCGCGGAGCGCTTCCAGGAGCTCCGGCAGGAGGGCACCATCTCGGACACCGAGGCCGAGCGCATCGAGACCCAGACGGCGGAGTTCGAGAAGCGGTTCGAGGAGGTCGGCGCCCGCATCCGCGAGATGCAGGAGCGCCACCGGCGGGCGATCCAGGAGCTCTACGAGAGCGAGGCGCGTCGTCTCCTGCTGGTCGAGACCGCCGAGATCGAGACCACCTTCTCGCACGACAGCGTCAAGCGATACCTCGACGGGCTGATCGATGACCTGGTGACGCGGCGGCTCAAGGGCCTCAAGGAGGAGCAGGGGTTCCTCGAGCTCTACCGGGTCAACGTGGTGCTCGGGCACGAGCCCGACGCCGGCTGCCCGATCATCATCGAGAACACGCCGACCCTCGGCAACCTGCTCGGCACCATCGAGCGCGAGCTGGTGCCGGGTGGCGGCGTGCGCTCGAACCACATGATGATCAAGGCTGGCTCGCTGCTGCGCGCCGATGGCGGCTTCCTCTTGCTCGAGGCCCGTGACGTCATCGTCGAGCCCGGCGCCTGGAAGGTGCTGATGCGAACGCTCCGCACCGGCAAGCTCGAGATCGTCCCCTCCGAGCTGTCGAGCATCGTCGCCGGTCCGATGCTCAAGCCCGAGGCCATCGACATCAACGTCAAGGTCATCCTGCTCGGAGATCCCGGCCTCTATTACCTGCTGGACGCGCAGGACCCCGACTTCCCGCATCTCTTCAAGGTACTGGCCGACTTCGAGACCACGATCGAGCGCACCGAGGAGAGCGTTCGCTTCTACGCCGGGGTCCTGGCCCGCATCCTGCGCGAGGAGGGATTGTCGCCGTTCACCCGCGATGCGGTCGCGGCGATCACCGAGTACGGCTCACGCATCGCCGCCAGCCAGGACCGGCTCACCACCCGCTTCGGCCGCCTGGCCGACGTGGCACGCGAGGCCGCCTTCGTGGCCGGCAAGGCGGGCTCGCCGCACGTCGCGGCCGAACACATCCGCCAGGCCATCCTGGACGCCCGCCGCCGCGCCGACCTGCCGGCCCGCCGCTTCCGCACGCTGGTGAAAGACGGCACCATTCGCCTGCGCGTCGAGGGCGAGGCGGTCGGCCAGGTGCACGGCCTGGCGGTGGTGAGCGCCGGGCCGCTGACCTACGGTTTTCCGAACCGCATCACCGCGACCATCGGCCCGGGGACCGCCGGCACCATCAACATCGACCGCGAGGCGCAGCTCTCGGGCGCCATTCACACCAAGGGCTTCTACATCCTGGGCGGACTGCTGCGCCATCTCCTGCGCACGCGTCACCCGCTGGCCTTCTCGGCCTCGGTCGCCTTCGAGCAGAGCTACGGCGGCATCGACGGCGACTCGGCCTCGGGTGCGGAGATCTGCTGCCTGCTCTCCGCGCTCACCGACGTGCCGATCCGCCAGGATCTGGCGATGACCGGCGCCATCGACCAGGTGGGGCAGATCCTGCCGGTCGGAGCGGTCACCGAGAAGGTCGAGGGGTTCTTCGATACCTGCCAGGACCTCGGACTCACCGGCACCCAGGGAGTGCTGATCCCGGCGGCCAACGCCGGCGACCTGATGCTGCGTCCCGACGTCGTCGAGGCCTGCCGCGCCGGCCGCTTCCACGTCTATGCGGTCGACACGATCCACGACGCGCTCGAGCTCCTGACCGGCTGCGCCGCCGGCAGCGCCGATGCGCGCGGCGACTACCCATCCGGGACGCTGCTCGGCCGGGCGGTGGCGCGCGCCGGCGAGTTCTTCCGCATGGCGGCGCCGCGCCTCCCCGGCAGCGACGACGGCGCCCCCACCGGCAACGAGGCCGATTCCTGAGGCGCGGGCGCCAAGCCCCACCCCCTCAGAGGTCGATCAGGCGGGCGTTCTCCGGCGCCTGCTCGACCAGGCGGTCGAGCGCCCCGAGCCGCTGGCGGAGCGCCTCGAGTCCCTCCTCGTCGGTCCCGGGCAGGGCATC
>JASFRE010000450.1:0-4062 GCA_050115055.1 Candidatus Eiseniibacteriota bacterium
GCCACCCGGAGGCGGACCACCTGCGCGGACCGCGGGCCGGCGACCGGTGCGAGATCGCGCGTCGCGACCGTACCGGTGCTGTCCCTGGTGATCTCGAGGTGGACGCGCGCCGCGTCGCCACCGGTCGACACGCCGGCGCAGACCAGGTGATCGGCGGCGCCGTCGACCGCCGCCAGGCAGCCCTCGACGCCGTGCATCGTGTGGGCGAGGAGCGGCGTGCCGTCTGCCCCATCCAGCACGGTGACCCGGCAGCCTCCACCGTCCGCGAGCGCGTGCACGACGAGGAGCGCCCGCCGCCCGCCGCCGTCGCCGGACGCCGTCACCGTGCCGGCATCGACGGTCCGCCACCAGCGGCGCGTCCCGGCGCCATCGTAGCAGACGAGCGAGCACTGGTCGGAATGTGGATCGTGCCCGAGGATGGCGACGAAGGCGTCGCCGTCGGCGACGCAACCGTGACCGAGCCGACCGATCAGGCGGACGCGGCGCACGGTGCCGGTGGCGATGTCGACGGTGATGACGCCGTCGGGCGGCGTCGCCATGCCGGCCAGCTCGCAGTGCCAGAAGACCAGGAAACCGCCGGCCGGTACATGGAGGATCGAGCCGAGGTCGCGCAGCGGGCCGCCGAAGCGCTGCGCGAGTGCCGTCGCGTAGGGGTGGCGCCAGAGCGTGTCGCCGCTCGCCGTGTCGACCAGCGCCACCGAGTCGGGGCGGAGCTCGAGCCGGCCGTACGGCGTGGGCTCGACCGTGACGCGCGCCGCCATCGGGTAGCGCTCCGCATCGTCATCGGGATGGAGGTGGCCGTCGGCCGCCAGGCGGTGCGTGCGCGGACCGATGGTGACGCGAGCGAGCGGACAGACATCGCCGGTCGTGCCGTCCGGCGCGAAGCCCGAGTGGATCCGCCCGGCGGCGTCGACGTGCCAGACGACGTCGCCCGGCGCCGCGCTGGCACTCGGCCGGACAACACGCGGCGCGTCGCTGGTGCGGCCAGCGGTGGTGTCGCCGGCGGTGGTGTCGCCAGCGGTGGTGTCGCCGGCGGTGGTGCTGCCGGCAGCGGCGCGGCCCGGCTCATCACCCGGCTCGCCACCGGCGCCGGGTCGCGTGGCGACGACGAGGACCAGGGCGAGGGCGGCCGTGAGCGACCGGCCCTGCCCGACGCGGCGCGCGGCGCGGCGTGCGAGCCCGTCCCGCCCCCTCATCCCGCTTCCCGGTCGCCGTCCCGATCGCCGTTCCGATCGACGACCCAGACCTCGCGCCCCTGCGTGCGCAGCCTGGAGGCGATGTGCGGCGCCCGCTGGCCCGTGAGCGCCACCGGCCCGTCGACCGGGATCGGGTCGCGCGTGTCGACGCGCACGAGCGGCACGTCGACCGGGGGCGCGCTGACGACCGGCACCAGCGCCACGCCCGGGATCCAGTCACTGACGGTGACCACGCCCAGCGACTCGAGCGCCTGCTCGACGAGGTGCTCCGGCAGCCGGGCGTGGGCGCGTTGCAGCTCGGCGGCGCGAGCGGCCACCGCCACCGGGCCGTCGGCGAGGTCGCACACCTCCTGCGCGCGCGCCGACAGGTCATGGGTGCCGATCACGCGCGCCCAGGCGATGATCTCCTGCTTGGTCATGCCGGCCAGCGGACGCAGGATCGTGCGATCGGCATGACGATCGATGGCCGCCAGGTGCTCGATCGTCTGGCTCGACACCTGACCGAGCGACTCGCCGGTGACCAGTCCGAGATGGCCCTCGCGTCCGGCGACTCGCGTGGCCGTCGCGACCATGAGCTGCTTCAGCACCACCTGGCGCACACGCGATGGGACATCGCGTTGCAGGGCCTCCTTGACCGGTTGGAAGTCGATGACGTGCATCAGCGAGCGTCGCCCGTGAGCCCAGTGCCGGCACAGCTCGTGACCGACGGTGAGTGCGTGCTCGCTCTGCGCGCAGTCGATCCGGAAGTGCAGGAAATCGACACGCAGACCCCGGCGCATCATCATCCAGGCGGCGACGGCCGAGTCGAAGCCGCCCGACAGCAGCACCAGCACGCGGCCGCCCACCCCCATCGGCAGGCCATCGGGACCCTCGACGCTCTGCTCCACGACGTACGCGTGGGACTCGTGCGCGTGGACCTGCACCTCGGTCTCGGGGTGTGTCAGGTCGACGCGGGCGGCGTGCGGCAGCAGCAGGCGACCGATCTCGCGCTCGGCATCGACCGAGGTCCAGGGGTGCCTGCCGCGGCGACGGACGCGCACCGCGAAGCTCCGCCCCTCGACGCGCTGGCGCGTCAGCCCGGCGATGGTCGCCGCCAGCCGGTCAAGCGGTGCCATCGGCAGGCGGCGCACGACCTGCGCCCGTTTCACCCCGAAGACCCGCGCCGCGGCGGACGCGACCCCGTCGATGGCCGCCGGCGACGCGTCCTCGATGTAGATCCGATCCCACTGGCGCACGATGCGTGCCCCGGGGTCGACCGGCCGCAGGGCGGCGGCGAGGTTGTGACCCAGGATGCGGATGAACCGGGTGCGCGTGCGCGACGACTTGATGTGGATCTCCGATGACATGGTCACCAGGACCAGACGGTCGGCGCCGTCGCGCGCCATCTCTGTCGGGCCGCTCGACATGGGGCGAGTATAGCCAACCGGATCCGTCGCCGCAGTCTGTAGCTTGGCATCCAGAAACGGCCCCCGGCGCGGGACGGCGTCCGGCAGCGAGGGGCGGTCCGGTCCGCACCCCGTGATTCGGGAGGCAGACCGGCGACCAGACCGCGTATACTCGCCAGATCCGCCGGTCGCCGGGCGTCGCCCGGGAGCGTCACCGGGCCAGCCCGACCGCCGGGGGCCAGCCCGACCGCCGTGGGCCAGCCCGACCGCCGTGGGCCAGCTCGACCGCCGGGCTCCCGCCGGCGTGCCGCCGCCGCGTGTCACATCGGGCGGCAAGCAGAACGGAGAGACCATGCGCATCGCTCTCGGCTCCGATCACGCCGGCTTCGACCTCAAGCAGGAGATGGTGGCGCTCGTCCGCTCGCTCGGTCACGAGGTGCTCGATCTCGGCACCGACTCGACCGACTCGGTCGACTACCCGGACTTCGCGGAGGCGGTCGGCCTGGCGGTGATCGACGGGCGCGCGGAGCGCGGCATCCTGATCTGCGGCAGCGGCGTCGGTGCCTCGGTGGCGGCCAACAAGCTGCCCGGCATCCGGGCCGGCATCAGCCACGACACCTACTCGGCGCACCAGGGCGTCGAGCACGACGACGTCAACGTCCTCGTCATGGGCGCCCGCATCATCGGCGTCGAGATCGCTCGCGAGGTCGTCCGTGCCTTCCTGGCAGCGCGTTTCTCGAACGAGGAGCGCCACTGCCGTCGGCTCGAGAAGGTCAGGGACCTCGAGTCGCGCTACCTCCAGCGCTCGTGAGCGACGAGCATCGAACGCAGAGACCCCCGCACCACCCGGCACCTCCGGTGCCGTTTCCATCGGAGCAACTCGTGACCACCAGAGCGAAGCTCGCGAATCCTCTCAAGCTCCTGCGTGAGCAGGGTCAGTCGGTCTGGCTCGATTACATCCGTCGCGATCTGACGACGAGCGGCGAACTCGAGCGATTGATCGAGCAGGACGGTCTCAGCGGCATCACGTCGAACCCGGCCATCTTCGAGAAGGCGATCGGCGGCAGCGATCTCTACGCCGCGGACCTGGCCGAGCTCGGCGCGGCCAAGCACCTCGACGCCGAGTCGGTCTTCGAGCGGCTCGCCATCGAGGACATCCAGCGCGCCGCCACCCTGCTCGGAGGCGTTCACGAAGCCACTGGCGGGCGCGATGGCTTCGTCAGCATGGAGGTGTCGCCGCGTCTGGCCCACGACACGCAGGCTACCATCGACGCGGCACGGCGCCTGTGGAAGGCGATCGATCGTCCCAACCTGATGATCAAGGTCCCGGCCACCCCGGCCGGGCTGCCGGCGGTCGAGCAGCTGATCGGCGACGGCATCCACATCAACGTCACGCTGCTGTTCGCGGTCGACACCTACGCGCAGGTCGTCGACGCCTACATGGCCGGGCTCGAGCACCTGGCGGCGCAGGGCGGCGACGT
>JASFRE010000451.1:0-4038 GCA_050115055.1 Candidatus Eiseniibacteriota bacterium
CCAGACCAGGTCCGGACGCGCCGCGTCGATGCGCCGCGCGATCGCCGCGTCCTCCGCCGCGGTCAGCGGCCGGAACGGCGGCGAGTAGGTGCCGGCGATCACGAGGCCCGGGAAGCGCTCGACGAGGCGCCCGGCGAGATGCTCCGGCACCCCCTCGGCGCCCCCATACAGGAAGTGGCGCCATCCGCGTTCCACCGAGTGCGCGCATAGCGCCAGCATGAGATCGGGTCCGTAGACCCGTTGCATCCAGCGGTAGCCGCGCAGGTGCCCCAGCCAGACCAGCGGCATGCCGTCCGCCGTCACCAGACCGGCCGCATTGTGGATCTGCTTGAGAGCCGGGTCGTCCTGGCTCTCCATGACGCCGTGGACGCCGGTCACGCAGACGTAGTTGGGCTCGCGCGCGTCGACCCAGCGTTCGACCGTGGCCACGGCCTGATCGAAGGCGATGGCACTGATGCCGACCCCGAGGACGTCGAGCCGGCCGGGCCAGCCGGGAGCGCGTGCTCTCGGCTCGGAGGCTCGCGGGCGCAGGCGGCGCAGGATGCTCTCGGAGACCGACACGGCTCAGCCGCTCCGGCGACCGGCGTCCGCGTCGCGCGCCGCCTCCTGGCCGACGGTCTGCGGGCCGAGCTTCGGGCCCCGTCCGTTCCCGCCGCGCCGCAGCCGCTGCCGGACCTGCTCCTCGATCCAGACATAGGTGCGGGCGAGGCCGTCGGCCAGCGAGATCTCGGGCTCCCAGCCGAGCACCTCGCGGAGCCGTGAGTTGTCGGAGTTGCGCCCTCGCACGCCCTGCGGGCCAGGCACGTGGCGCTTGACGAGCTCGACGCCGGCGATCGACGCCACCAGATCGGCGAGCTCGTTGATGGTAACGATGTGATCCTGGCCGAGGTTCAGCGGCTCGCCGTGGTCCGAGCGCATCAGCCGGTGGATCCCCTCGATGCAGTCGTCGATGTAGCAGAAGGAGCGCGTCTGCTCGCCGTCGCCCCAGATCTCGATGGTGTGATCGCCGGTCAGGACGGCGTTCGCCACCTTGCGACACATGGCGGCTGGCGCCTTCTCGCGTCCGCCATCCCAGGTGCCGAGCGGTCCGAAGATGTTGTGGAAGCGGACGACGCGCGTCTCGATCGGAAACTGCTCGCCGTAGTGGTGGCTCATGCGCTCGGAGATCAGCTTCTCCCAGCCGTAGGCGTCCTGCGGCTGAGCCGGGAAGACATCCTCCTCGCGCAGTGGCGTGACATGCGCCTCGGTCTGCCGGTACTCCGGGTAGACGCAGGCCGACGAGGCGAAGAGGTAGCGTCCGACGCCGTTCTGCCGCGCCGCCTCGAGGGTGTGCGTGTTGATCAGGATGTTGTTGTGCAGGATCTCGGCGTGGTGGACCGAGATGAAGCCCATGCCCCCCATGTCGGCGGCGAGGGCATAGACCTCGTCGATGCCCTCGGTCGCCTCGAGGCAGCTCGGCCAGCGTCGCAGGTCGAGGATCCGGAAGTCGTCGGCGTCGGTGGGGGCGAACTCGGGATAGACCAGGTCGACCCCGCGCACCCAGTAACCGCGCCGCTTCAGATAGGTCACGAGGTGATGGCCGATGAAACCGCCGGCGCCCGTGACGAGCACGCGGGTGTTGCTCATGATGCTCTCTCCTTGCTAGCGCGGCGAGGCGGCGAGACTGTCGGACGACAGCTCGTCGGTCCCCACCCGGTCACCGTCCATCATCCCGGGCTCCGCCGCCTCGAGGTGTCGCCGCGCGAGACGGCGGACCACCATTTCGAAGGTGCAGAAGGCGGTCTCCAGCAGGATCAGGAGATCCATGGTCAGCGTCCGGTGATGGATGTAGTAGAAGTCGTACTCGATGTTCTCGTGAATCTGGGTGTTGCGATCGGGACTCAGCTGCCAGATGCCGGTCAGCCCTGGCTTCACCCGCAGGCGCTCGCGCTGCAGCGGGGTGTACTGGGCGACGATGAACGGCATCTCGGGTCGCGGGCCGACGAGGCTCATCGTGCCGCGCAGGACATTGAAGAGCTGCGGAAGCTCATCGAAACCGGAGGTCCGCAGGATGCGACCGATCGGCGTGATACGCGGATCGCCGTCGGTCGCTGGCGAGTAGGCATACGGTTCGGCGCTCTCGTGCATGGTGCGGAACTTGTGGATGCGGAACCGGACGCCGTCGAGGCCGACGCGCTCCTGCGAGAACAGGATCGAGCCGCGGTTCTGGACGTGCAGCGCCAGGACCGCGATCGCCATCAGGGGGGCCGCCAGCACCAGCAGGGTCAGCGCTCCAGCCACGTCGAGGGCGCGCTTCATCGCGCCGTCGAGCTGGCTGCGGTCGTGACCGTACGGACGGAGCACGGGCACCGCCGCCACGTCCTCCAGGTAGAGCTGGTCGGCGCGGTAATCTCCGAACTCGGGCACGATGCCGATCTCGACCCCGGTGCGCGTCGCCGCCTCGACGAGCTCGATCAGCGCCGCATCGCGGAGCGCGGACTCGTCGACCAGCAGCTCGTCGATCCGGTGACGGAGCAGGAGCTCGCCGGCCGCCCCCGGGGTGCCGAGCACGGCGCGCGCCTCGATCCGTCCCGTTGCCTGGTCGGTGCAGCAACGGATGCGCTCCCCGGCGGGGAGTCGCTCGTCGATGAAGCCCACCACGTGCCGGTCGGTGTGCGGGGCGTCGAGGATCTTCTTCATGAGGAGTCGCCCCATCGTCCCGCAGCCGGCGATCAGCGTGCGTCGCTCGCGCCGCAGCCCCGCGACGAGATGCCGCGACAGCTGCACCACGAGCCGGCGTTCCAGCACGACGAGGACCAGCGTCGTGCCGATCGCCAGACCCAGGCCGAAGTGCGAGGCCACCGGCACCTCGAGGAGGTGCAGGATCGCCAGGGTGAGGATTGCCGCCAGCGGGACGCCCTTCACCGTGCGTTCCGTCTCCCAGAGATTCAGCACGCTGGTGCGCGGGTGGTAGAGCTCCAGGGCCAGGAAGACGAGGACGAGGACGTCGGCGAACAGGCAGGTCAGCCCCAGCTGCGCGGCCGGATCGACCGGCGGGACGGCGATCCAGCCGCGGCCCGTGGCCAGCGACTCGAGTGCTCCCGCGATCGCGAAGGCCGAGAACACGGCGGCGACGTCCAGGACCAGCCGCAACGCGAACGAGATCAACCCGCGCCACGACGGTCGCGCTGCCGCCCGTCCGTTCGCCGCCCCGTCGAGCGCGCTGCTGCGATCTACCGGCGAGTCCATGCCTTCAGAGCTCCATGCCGGGCCGAAGCGCCCGCCGGTCCTGGCGGGCGGTTCCGGCCCCCTAGATCGATGATGCGTAGATGATGGCCGAGGCCGAGATCAGACCGGTGACCAGGTAGATCGAGTTGCGAACCAGCCAGGACCGCTGCGGGACCATGATGCGATCCCCGGACCGGAATTGACCGGGCACGGGCAGGTGCTGCTCGAGCGGGATGCGGATCTGTCGGTTATCGCGCAGCAGGATGATCTGATCGCGACGACCGTCATCCGCCGCACCGCCGGCCAGCGCCAGCGCATCCGCCACGTCCAACGTGGCATCGATCCGGTAGAGCCCGGGATTGCGCACCGCGCCGAGGATGGGAATGCGCCTGAGCGGCGTCACCCGCACCTCGGGGTTCTTGAGCTCCTCCTGGTAGCGGACGAGCAACTGCCGGCGCAGCTCGCCGGGCGTCACTCCCGTGACCTCGAACTCGCCGAGGAGCGGCAGCACGGCGATGCCCCGCTCGTCGATCGGAAACTCGCCGTTCAGTCCCGGCTCCTGCCAGAAGCTCAGATCGATCGCGTCACCCGGCACGAGGCCGGTCTGGTCGGTGCCCCGGTCATCGGCGCCGGCCAGCGCGGCCCCGCTCATCACCGTCGGGGCGAGGGCGACGCCGAGCAGGACGCAGAGCCAGGGAGCGCCGGAGAGACGTCGTCTGGTTCCCTTCATCGTTCGACTCCTCGTGATGCTAGTCAGGTTGCGTTGCGTAGTAGGTGTAGCGGGCGACATGGTCGCGCGGCAGCGGGATGTCGTTCAGGACCGCGCCGACG
>JASFRE010000452.1:0-4037 GCA_050115055.1 Candidatus Eiseniibacteriota bacterium
TCGCGGTGCCCGCCGACCAGGCGTCACGCGAGTACCGGCTCGAGGTGCGACCGAGCCTGCAGTATCTCGTGGTCTTCCAGATGACGGGGAGCTGAACGCGCCGCCGGGCCAGGCGGGATCGGCGAGTGTCGATCCGGTGGGCGTCGATCGGCGGGCGTCGATCGGCGAGCGTCGATCGGTGGGACCGAGGGCGGGCGATCCGGAGCACGAGCTCGAGGACGTCGGCTCAGGGACCCTCGACGATGCGGATCGTGCCGCTCTGCTGGTCGGGGATCATGGCGACACCGAGCGTGTCGGCGATCACCGCGTTGCTCACCCGGATCGAATCCGTGGTCGCATCGACGCCGATCTGCGTCTCGACGAAGCACAGCACGTCCTGGCCGGCGACGATCGGCCGCCGGGCGTCGGTGCTGGCCACGATGATGCGCCAGACATGCTCGGTCGGCGAGGCGCTGACGCGGTTGAAGCGCGCGCTGAGGCTGCCGCCGAGCGTCCCGAGGCGGCTGGCCGGGTCGATCTCGAAGCCGAGGACGTCGCTGACCAGCGCCGGATCGACCGTCATGTCGAACTGGAAGCCGCCGGCGGGACGGTCGTTGGCGAGCACGATGGGAACCAGGTGGCTCGGGTCACCGCGCTCCGTCGTCGAGTTGCCGATGCGGATCGCGTTGTCGGTCGCCGGCGGGGGCGGGACGAGGGGGATGTCGGCGACGAGCCGGTCACCACGGCGGACCCCGGAGAGGGTCCGGGTCCCCACGAAGGTCACGCCGTCCTCGTCGAGCTCGGCCCGGAACCTGTAGTCGCTACCCTCGGAATCGGGGCTCAGCACGATGGTCCCCTCGATGCTGGCCGCACCTTCCGGGATTTCGAAGGAGAAGAGGGTGCCGCTGCCCAGGGCGGAGGCGGGCTGGGCCGGGTTGCCGGTCACGTCGAAGACCAGGACGCTGAGGGTCCGCACCTGGGCGACCCGGGGCAACGCCAGCGGCGCGTCGCCGCTCTGCTCCACCGGCCGGATGATCGAGATCTGGAGGCTGACGTCACCCTTGCCGCTCGCCCCGGAGCCCACGGGATCTCCCGAGCAGCCCTGAAGGGCCAGCAGGAGACCCGACACGAGACCCGCAGCGAGCCACCGGGGTGCCGCGGCAAGAGGTCCTGGACGCTGGAGGCGCCGCCGGGGTCGGCGGCGGCGCGGGGTTCGGCCTGGAGCGCTACGCATGGTCCTGCCCTGCAATCCACCGATTGAGGGCGGCCGGCGGATCGGGTCGAAGGCCTGGGGGGGATGGCGGAAGGTCGCCTTTTATTGGAGCATACCGGGGGTCGTGGACTCAAGGCCGTTTCCGGCCGCCCGGCCACGGGCCCTCCGCGAGCCGGCCGCGCCCGCCGCGAGCCGGCCGCTTCCGGAGATTCGCCCTTCACAGCGAGACCCGACTAGGATACCCTGGAATACGTTCGACGGCACGGGTCGCCCGCCTGGCCGCCGTCCCTCCTTGCCCCCAAGCGCCCCCGTTCCAGCTCGTGACCGTGATCTAGCAGACGTGGCAGACGCGAGCTGCTGCGTGCAGAGTCCACTGGCTCGACGCCGCAGGTCCCGATCGATTCCGGGATCCGTCAGGCCGGGCCATCTCCCTCCAGGCCTTCCACATCTTCATGCGCGCGTCCGTCGAATCGGGTCGGATGCGTGGAGGTCCATGGGCAATGGCCGCTGAATGCCGATTGCTCCGTCTCGCGCGTGCCATGCACGCCGGGGTCCTGTCACCCCTGCTGCCGGGCCGGCCGTTCAGGCTCCTCGTCGTCGCCGTCGCCGTGGCGCTGCTCGGTGGCTGCGGCACGTCCTACCGGGGCGAGGTTCGCGATCTCGGCGAGGCCCACCGCTGGGATGCCGCGGCATCACGGCTGAACGACGTCGTCGAGGTGGACGAGAACGACTCCTGGGCCTGGCGGCAGCTCGGTGTGGCGCGCTTCAACCTCGGTGACTTCACCGGGGCGCTCGAGGCGCTCGAGCGCTCGGACGCCCTGGTCGCGGACCACGGCGAGACGCTCTACTACCTGGCGCTCGCCCACGAGGGGCGGGGTGACATCGAGCAGGCGCTCGGCTACTACGCGCGTTGCGCGTCGTCGCCACAGCTGTCGTACGAGGCGCGGCGCGCTGCCCAGAGCCGCTGGTTCCATCTCAACCGCAAGTTCTACCGCCAGCGCGCGCAGCGTCTGTCGAGCCTCGAGACCTCGGAATTCCCGGCCATCGAGCCCGGCGTGCTGGCCGTGCACGACTTCACGTCGACCGATGCGTCGCGCCGGTCGGACGGCATGCGCCGGGCGCTGGCGGTCCTGATCATCGACGACCTGCAGCACGTGCACGCGGTGCGTCTGGTCGAGCGACTCCAGCTCCAGGCGCTGGTCGACGAGATCGAGCGCGGCCGCACGGGCGCCATCGATCAGGAGACGCGGGCGCGCTCAGGACGACTGCTGGCGGCCGAGCGCTCGGTGAGCGGCACGCTGTCGCTGGCCGGCGGCGACCGCATCCTCGTCAGCTACTACGCGCTGCGCAATGACAGCGGTGCGGTCCTGGTCGAGGAGACGGTTGCCGGGCACCTGGCGGAGCTGATGGCGCTGCAGAAGGAGATCACCTGGGGGCTGCTCGACCGGCTGCGGATCCCGGTCACCGAGGCGGAGCGGCTGGCCATCGGCACCGTCGCGACCGAGAGCCTGCCGGCCTTCCTGGCCTTCGCCGAGGGCATCCTCCTCGAGGACGAGGAGCGCTACGGCGAGGCCTACGCGCGCTTCCAGGAGGCCGTCCAGATCGATCCCGGCTTCCGCCAGGCCGGGGAACGCGCCCGGCGGCTCCAGGGGGTTCAGATCGAGCGCGACACGCCGCAGGAGTTCGCCGCGATGATGATGATGGTCGGCATCCGCGAGCCGGCGGAGCCGAGCGTGCGCCGCCGGCTGGAAGAGCAATGGGTCCGCTTCGGTGGCGGCGAGCCGGGCGGGTCGGACGGTTCGGGGGTGGGGGACGACCGCGGTGACATCCCGGGCACCGGCTCCGGGCCTCCTCCTCCTCCCCCGCCGCCGGTCGATGTCACCGCCACGGTGACGATCCGGGTGGAGACGACGCCATGACGAGGAGGACGACAGCAACGCCGGAGCATCGAGCCCCACGGGAGCCGCGCCGTGCGATGGCGGCGATCGTGCTCGCCGTGCTGGCGGCCGTGATCGGCGGTATCGTGGCGGGCGCCGGGCCGTGCGTGGCCCGGGATGGCCTCCTCGGCGAGAACCGTCTCATCAAGGTCGACACCGGCCTGCGCTACCGCGCCTGGACACTCGACGAGGACGGCGACGAGCTCCGTGTCAGTCAGCTCGCCGTTCCGGTCCGCGTCCGGGTGCCGCTCGACCGCCAGGCGCTGGCGCTGACGGTCGAGACCTCGGCCGCGCTCTCGGGCCTGGAACGCGATGTGCGGGAGTCGCTCGGCGGCGGCAGCGACACCGACATCATGGCGAGCTACATGCTCCCCAGCGAGCGCCTGATCGTGACCGGTGGCGTGCGCCTGCCGACCGGCCCGACCGACTTCGAAGGCGCCGACGTGCGCATCGCGCGGGCGGTCGCCAACCAGCTGCTCGGCTTCTCGACGCGGCGCTACGGGGCGGGGTTCGACACCTACGGTCATGTCTCCGCCGCCTGGCCGCTCACCGACGAGGTGTCGATCGGCGGCACCGCCAAGGTCACGGTGACCGGCGAGTACGAGTTCGCCCAGTCGGCGGAGGAGGGACTCAACGGCACCATCGGCCCGAGCGACGAGCTCGCCCTGTCGGTCGGCGCCAGCTACCGGCGCGACATCGAGGATCTGTGGAGCGAGGGCCGCAGCGACATCTCCCTGAACCTCGATCTCGCCGCCCGCTTCTACGGTGCCGACCGGCTCGACGGCGATGAGGTCTTCGAGCCGGGCGACGAGGTCGAGCTCCTCGCCACCGGCAGCCTGTCGGGCACGCGCACGCGCACGCGCTTCGCGGCGCGCGGGGTCCTCAAGGGTGAGAATGCCCTCCTGAAC
>JASFRE010000453.1:0-4020 GCA_050115055.1 Candidatus Eiseniibacteriota bacterium
AGCTGGGTCTCGAGCACCTCGTTCAGGCTCTCGGGGGCCGCCACCGTCACCAGCCCCGAGCCGGTCATGAGCGCCGCGCGGCCGGCCATCGACACCGCGCCGCTCATGCCGACCGAGCCGCCGATCACCAGCACCCGACCACAGTCGCCCTTGTGATCGAGCGGGTGGCGGAACGGGACGAGCAGCGACCCGGCCGCCGCATCGACCAGCTCGTGCGTGGCGTCGACCGCCTCGAGCGCCTCGTAGGCGATGCCGATGTCGACGACCTCGACGCGCCCGGCGTGCCCCCGGCCCGGCTCGACGTAGCAGCCCAGCTTCGCGCACCCGAAGCAGACCGTGAGGTCGGCCAGGACACAGGTATCGGAGACATCGCCGGAGTCGGCGTCGAGCCCGGACGGCACGTCGACCGCCACCGTGAAGGCGGTCGAGCTGTTCATGATCTCGATCACGTCGACCAGCTCGCCGCGCACCTCGCCCTGGAAGCCGGTGCCGAGGATGGCGTCGACCAGGATGTCGGCGCTGGCCGCCTCGGTGCGCAGGCGCTCCCAGACCACCGAGCTGCCGCGGCCGCTGTCGCCGCGGCCGCCGTCACCGCCCGCACCGCCCGCACCGCCCGCGTCGCCACCGTCACCACGGGAGACGTCGAGGACGTGCACCACCCCGCCCAGCGCCTGGTAGCGCTCCAGGTTGCGCCGCGCGTCACCGCGCAGGCCCGAGGTCGGTGCCACCGAGAAGACACTGACGTCGGCGCCGCGCTGCCGTAGCTCGCGCGCCACGACATACCCGTCGCCACCGTTGTTGCCCTTGCCGCAGACGATGAGCACCCGCCGTCCGGCGCGCTTCTCGACCTCGCGGTGCAGGATGGCGGTCAGCCCGCGGCCGGCCCGCTCCATGAGCACGAGACCCGGCGTTCCGTACTGCTCGATCGTGGCGCGGTCCAGCTCGCGCATCTGCTGGCGCTTGACGAGACGCATCAGGCTCCCCCCGGCCACCCCACGGCCGTCTGTCAGCTCGATCGCCGCGGCCGCTTGCCGCGCCCCTTGCCGTTGTCGGCCTGGCCGCCGCTCCCCTTGCCATTGCGTGGCCGGTCACCGCGACCGGGCTTGCCGCCGCCCTTGCCGTTGCCGCCCTTGCCGCCGCTCTTGCCACTGCCGCCCGTGCCGGCCCCCGCCTTGCCGCTGCTCGCCCTGCCGGCCCTCGCCGGCCCACCGCCCGTCTTGCCACCACCCGTCGTGCCGCCGCCCGCTTTGCCGCCGCCCGCCTTGCCGCCGCCCGCCGCCCGCGCCAGCTTGCGCGAGTGGCGCTCGACGATGTCGAGCACCTCGATGACGTCGTCGATGACGTAGTCGGCCTCGGAGCCGGCGCTGGTCGGCGTCCCGCCGTAGCGGGCGTAGACGGTGGGGATCCCGACCTTGGCGGCGCCGACCATATCACGCTCCGGCCAGTCCCCGACCATCAACACCTCGTGCGCCTCGAGCGCCAGCTCGCGGAGCGCCTTCCGGAACGGCGCCGGCGACGGCTTGCGCTGGTGCGTGTCGTCGTAGGTGATGACCGTGTCGAAAATGTGGTGCAGGCCGAGGTAGCAGAGCCGCAGCCAGGCCTGCAGGGAGGGTGCATCCGAGACCACCGCCAGCTGGATGCCGCGCTTGGCGAGCTCGCTGAGCGTGTGGCGGACGTGCGGGTAGAGAACGAGCGCGTCCTCGCGACCGCGCCGGTAGCCGACGATCCCCGCCGCCAGGAGCTTGTGATCGATATGCCCCAGCTCCTCGGTCAGGAAGTGGTCGAAGACCTGCTGGAACTCGATGCCCTCGCGCTCGTAGACCGCCTCGATGCGGACGCGCGCGGTGTCGGGGTCGAGCTTCAAACCGGCGTCGATCATCGCCTCGACCGCCCCGGCCACCGCCTTCTCCTTCATGAGCATGAAGTCGGTGAGCGTGTTGTCGAGGTCGAAGAAGACCGCCTTGATCAACGCGCACCTCCGCCGCCCGACGAGCGGTCGTGGGGTCTGGATGGCTGGCACCGTGACACGGTTGCGCCCGGCCGTCGCGATGTCACGGGCCGTCGCGGGCGGCGGCGGCGGGGGTGGCAGCGGCGGCGGCATACGCCGCGACGGACGACCGCACGGGACAGGATGATCACGCACAGAGCCGGTCGACGGCCGGGGGGGGCGCCGGTCGGCTACTTGGTTGACGTCCCGATCATGCGCCCGATCGAGATCTCGCCATTGTCGATGCGGAGATTGAAGCCGCAATCAGGATTCGTGCACACCCAGGCCTTGTACGTAATCGGCGCACCATCCCTGCCATAATCGGAAAGCGGCACCAGGACCCCCTGACCGCACTTCTGGCAATCCGGGAACTTCCGTTCCATGTGCGCAACCTCCCCGCCACACGGCAAATCCGTCCCATCCATGCGCATCGGTGGAGGGCACCGAGTCGCGCGGGGAGCCTAGCAGAGGCCCATGGGACTGTCAATTTCCTGGTCGGTGGGCGGGGTTGCGATCCGCCCGGATCAGGTCTTCTGTTCCTTCTTCTCCGCCGCCGGGAACAGGATGTTGTTGAGGATGAGGCGATAGCCAGGTGAGTTCTTGTGCAGCGCCAGGTTGGTGGGAGGATCGCCGACCGCGTGCTGGTAGTCTTCGGGGTCGTGACCGCCGAACCAGGTGAAGGTCCCCTGCCCGTAGTGGCCGTGGATGTACTTGACCTCGTCGGTCCCCTCCACCTCGCCGAGGATGGTGACCGAGTCCTTGATGCGGTCACGCCGGAAGCCGGTCGTCTGGCCGAAGAAGCCGTTGACCACCGCGACGTGGCACTGGGTCAGCATCGACGGCACCGGATCGTGCTTGGCGGAGAAGTCGAAGAGCGTGAAGTAGTCGGCCTCCGGGCCGCGGGCGATGCGGTAGTTCGAGGTGTCGATGTCGGAGAACTCGTAGACCAGCGGGTTCAGCTCGAGGCGGAAGTTCTCGAACGCCAGGCACTCCGAGTAGTCGAGCTTCTCCTGGCACTGTGGGTCCATCGGGTCGTGGTCGAAGACCTCGGCGCAGATGTCGGTGTTCCGCGCCGCCAGCGCGATGTCGAAGGTGTCGGTCGCCGAGCACATGGCGAAGACGAAGCCGCCGCGCGCGATGTAGTTGCGGATCTCGAGCGCCACCGCCAGCTTGTGCTGCGAGACCTTCTCGAAGCCGGCCCGATGCGCCATCTGCTCGTAGAGCTGCTGCCGCTGCTGGTACCAGGCCGCCCCGCGGAAGCCGGCGTAGAAGCGCCCGTACTGGCCGGTGAAATCCTCGTGGTGCAGGTGCAGCCAGTCGTACTGGTCGAGCTCGCCGGCCAGCACCTCGTCGTCATAGAGCGTCGTGTACTCGATCTCGGCGTATTCGAGTGCCAGCGTCACGGCATCGTCCCAGGGCTCCGAGCTCGGCGGCGTGTAGATCGCCACGCGCGGCGGCGTCTCGAGCAGCACGACCTCCATGTTGCCGGCCTCGATGGTCGCGTAGATCTGGCCGACCTGGTCGCCCGAGACACGCTCGAGCGTCACCCCCATGAGCCGTGCCTTGCGCTCGGTGCGTTCCGAGTCCGGCAGCAGGAACGAGCCGCCCCGGTAGTTGAGGAGCCACTCCGCGGTCTGCCCGCGCTCGAGCACCCAGTAGGCCAGGCCGTACGCCTTCAGGTGATCGGTCTGGACGAGGTCCATCGGCACCAGGATGCGCGCCGCGGCGGCGCCGGCCAGCGTCGCGCACAGCACCATGGTCGCCAGGGCGATCCCGGCGATGCGGATCATCGAGTTCGAACAGGCTGCGGGGTTCATTCCGTTCCCTCGGGTCTCGTGCGTACGACCGGTCGTGCCGGCCCCGGGGCCGGCGCGCGCGACGGGCGGGGCGCGACCGGGGGGGCGCGACGGGGGGGCGCGCCGGCTCACGCTCACGTCCGCCGGTGCAGTCCTTCCAGGATCTTGCGGGCCTCGGGCGCCTCCAGGCTGTCCGGGAAGCGCTCCAGCACCGACTCGTAGACCTCGATGGCGGCC
>JASFRE010000454.1:0-4017 GCA_050115055.1 Candidatus Eiseniibacteriota bacterium
GGACGGTCGCGACGCGGGCGGCAGGGCGGTCGGGTCCGGCACCTACTTCGTGCATCTCGTCGACGGCCTCGACGTCCGCAGCTCGAAGATCGTGCTCGCCCGCTGAGCGCCTGAGTGTCGCACCCGATACGTCGCGAGACCGCCCGGTGCCGCTGCGCGGGGCGGTCTTCGCGGTTGAACCGGATCCGCTCGCTCCATATCCTGGTCGCGACCATGATGCGGCGCCGTCTCGCGCCCCGCCGTGGCGCCGCCGCCCGCGGGCCGCGGCGCGCCCGTCCACCGGCCCGACCCAGGAGGGAACCCATGCACACCAGGAGGCAGCTGGTCACGATGAGGCAGCTGGTCACGATCGCCCTGGTCACGGCCACCGTCGTGCTCGCCTCGGTGGACGTCTGCACGCCCGACGTCCCCGACCATGCGAAGGAGATCGTGAACCACATGGAGTTCCTGGGCTACACGGTCGAGGTCGGCGAGCAGTCGATCATGGTCCACCACGAGACCCGGTACAACTTCCTGATCCGCAAGTTTCTCGGCGGCATCATGTTCAATGCCTTCTGGGGCTCGTCGGACTATGGCAAGGAGCACCGGAGCGAGTTCCTCGAGTACGTCAACGACCTCAACCGGATGAGCTCGGCGACCGTGTTCTACGTCGACAAGGACGAGGACCTGGCGGCGTCCTGCTGGTTCCCCGGTGTCTACGAGCGCCAGCTCTTCGCGTCGGCCATCGAGCGCTGGACGGGCGACCTCGATTTCATCATCCGCCTGGACTTCGAGACCTCGCAGAAGCTGCTCGAGTGATCCACCGTCGACCGGTGCGATCATGCGGTGCGATCACCATGGTGGTGTGGGGAGACGACGCAGACCGCGGCGCTTGAGCCGCCGGAAGGAGACCAGCATGGACGAGGCGAAGGTGGTCCGGACCGAAGCGGGGCTGGTGCCGGAGGGCGCCGGGTGGTTCGTCGTCAACGCGGCCGAGGCGCCCTGGTACGCCAGCGAGCGCTTCGGTCGCGTCTGCGCGTTCCAGGGCGAGCACCGCTGTCCGGGGCTCGGCGTCAACATCCATGTCGTGGAGCCCGGTCAGGCCGCCTGCATGTACCACGCGGAGACCGAGCCGGAGGCGTTTCTCGTCCTGCACGGCGAGTGTCTGCTGGTCATCGAGGAGGAGGAGCGCCCCCTTCACGCCTGGGACTACGTGCACTGTCCGCCCGGCGTGCGCCATGTCTTCGTCGGCGCCGGTGAGGGGCCCTGCGCCATCCTCATGATCGGCCGGCGCTCGGCGGAGCATGGCGTCGACTACCCGGTCAGCGAGGTGGCGGGGAAGCACGGTGCCAGCGTGCCGGTGCGCACGCCGGAGCCGCGCACCGCGTACGCCGGCTCGCCGCCCTGGGTGGCGGCGCCAGTCGTCTGGCCGCTCTGAGCGCGGCCCGCCCGCCAGGGCGCCGTTGAAACCACCTTCGAATCCTCTATAATGACGCCCGACCCCCTGGGGGCAGGCGCCGGAGCAGCCCGATCCTCCCTCCTGCGAGGAACGCGTTCCTCGCGCTCGACCACCCCGCGCATTGCCCGGATCGACGGGGCCTGCCGACCACAGGGCCTGTCTCTTGACCAGGAGCCGGCCCATGTCCAGCCGCACAATCCGAACCGATCGACCTCGCAGCGAGGTCCCGACCTCTTTTGAGTGCACGCCCGTCCAGTCCCGCCGCCGCCCGTCCTCGCGCCGGCGGCTGCTCGCCCTGGTGCTCCTTGCCGGGTCCCTCGTCCTGGCGCTCGGTGCCGGTGGCTGCGGCTCGTCGCAGCGCCACACCCCGAAGCCGCCTCCCATCGACGGCGAGCCCACGCCACCCACGCCCAACCCGCCGACGCCGGGGCAGACCCCGCTCGAGCAGGCCGGGGCGCTCTACCAGAGCGGCGCCTTCCAGGAGGCGGCGAGCGTCCTGGAGGCGTATCTCGGCCGCTCCGAGGTCTCGCGCGACGACCGGCTCGAGGCGCTCGAGCACCTGGCGATGAGCTTCGCGGCGCTCGGTGACACGGCGCGCACGCGACTCACCGTCCAGCGCCTCCTCGACCGCGACGAGTCCTACGAGATCCCCATCAACCGCGTGCCGCCGACCCTGGCGCGGATCTACCTCGGCGTCCTCGATGCCCGCGGCCTGCTCCAGGAGACCCCGTCCGGGGTGAAGACGGTAGCGGTCGTCGACTTCGACAACGCTTCGCTGACCAACTTCGAGGAGGTGGCCGGGCTCGGCAAGGGGCTGGCGTCGCTTCTCGTGTCGGAGCTGATCCAGGCCACCGACGCCACCCACGTGCGCGTCGTCGAGCGCATGAAGCTCGATTACGTGCTGAAGGAACACGAGATGAGCCGCTCGGACCTCGTCGATCCGGACACGGCGATCCGGGTCGGCAAGCTCCTCGGTGCGCAGAGCTTCGTCTTCGGCAGCTACATCCGGAACGGCGAGGAGCTGACCATCGTGCCCCGGATCGTCGTCACCGAGACTGGCCGCCTGGTCGAGTCGTTCCGGCGTGACGGCACCATGGCGGACATCGGCGGACTGGTGCACGAGGTGGCCGACCAGATCGTCGAGGAGCTGGGCGAGCTGGCCAAGCGGCGCCCCGTGCGCCACGTCTCCACCGAGGCGATCCAGGCGTTCACGCAGGGCGAGGACCTGCTGCGCGATGGCGATCTCGAACAGGCGCTCGCCAGCTTCCAGCGCGCACGCTCCCTGAGCCCCGGCTGGAACGACGCAGACGAGAAGATCCGCATGCTCCGGCCGCTGGTCGCGCCGGTGGGCATCGGACAGAGCTCGTAGGACTCGATGGCGGATCAGACCAGGAGCTTCGGCGCCTACGAATTCACCGAGCGGCTCGGCAGCGGGGGCTTCGCCACCGTCTTCCGCGGCGTTCACCGTGACCTGGGTTCCACCGTGGCCATCAAGGTCCTCTCCGAGACCATGGCCCACGACGACCAGTTCATCGGCCGGTTCCGCCAGGAAGCCGAGTTCGCGAGCCACATCAACCACCGCAACATCGTCAAGATCTTCGACTACGGACCGTGGCGAGAGAGCTTCTGCATCGTCATGGAGTTCGTCGACGGCTCGGACCTGACCGGCGTCATCCGGGGGATCCAGCCGCGCCGGTTGCCGGTCGTCCTGGCCCTCATCCTCCTCGACGAGATCGCCGCCGGGCTCGCCGCGGCGCATGCCCAGAGCGTCTTCCATCGCGACATCAAGCCGGGCAACGTGCTCCTGAGCCGCAGCGGCGAGGTCAAGATCGGTGACTTCGGGCTGGCCCGCAGCGACAGCGAGTCGGCCCACGTCCAGACCGTCCACGGCGCCATCCTCGGCACGCCGAACTACCTGTCGCCCGAGCAGGCCCTCGCCAGTACCGACATCGACTGGCGCTGCGACATCTTCTCGCTCGGCGTCGTGGCCTACGAGCTCATCTCCGGGCAGCGGCCGTTCGCCGGCCCATCGACGGCGGAGATCCTGGCCAGGGTGATCAAGGCGGAGTACGAGCCGGTCGATCGCGTCTGCCCCCACGTGCCGCCGGTCGTCAAACGCCTGATCGAGGGCATGATCCAGCGCGACCCGGCGGATCGCACCCAGTCGATGACCGAGGTGCGCGCGATCATCGCCGAGTCGATCGAGTGGTGCTGTGTGTCCTCGATCATCCCCAACCGCGCCGACGCGGTGCACGAGCTGGTGACGCAGGGCGCGCCCTTCGTGGACCACGTCAACGAGAAGACCTTCGCCTGCTACAAGCGCCTCCACGAGCGCGGCGACCGTGAGGAGCAGAGGCGGGCGACGGCCCTCCTGAAGCTGGTCGAGGAGGATCTGGAAACCGGTCTCTACGCGCGCGCCGGCGACGAATCGATGACCCAGATGACGGTCGGGATCGGCGGCGGCGCGCGCCCGCGCGGTGGGGGGATCACCGCACGGCTCATGCAGCGACTCCGGCCGCCGCTCGCGCGCGCGGCGCTCCTCATCGTCCTCGTGGTCGGGCTGATGGCCGGCGGCTGGT
>JASFRE010000455.1:0-4005 GCA_050115055.1 Candidatus Eiseniibacteriota bacterium
TGGCGCACGCACGTCGACGCGCACACCGGCGACATCGTCCTGCGCCACGACCTGATCGACCATGCCTACAGCGGCCGCACCGAGGGTGATGTCGAGGAGTTCAGCTACTGCGACGGCATGACGCCCGAGCTGCCGTTCGCGCACATGTGGGTCGACATCACCGGGGTTGGCGTCGCCACCTCCGACTCGAATGGCGACTTCTCGATCGGCGGCGACATCGGACCCGCCAGCTACATGGCCGCGTTCGACGGCCCGGACTTCGATGTCGAGTGCATCGGCTGCGCCAACGCCACGCTGAGCGGCGTCATCCAGCCCGGCGTGCCGGCGTCGCTCTACTTCGACGACGCGGTCGCCCGCCCGGACGAGCGCGACTCGTTCCACTTCGCCAACCGGACCGAGGATTTCATCCGCTCGATCGACCCGACGTTCGACCTGCCGAAGTACTCGATCGAGGTCAACTACGACGCCACCTGCAACGCCACCCACAACTGGAGCGCGCGGCGGCTCCGCTTCTACCGGGAGGGCGGCGGCTGCGCCAACACCGGCCGCATCGGAGGCGTCGTCGCGCACGAGTTCGGCCACGGCGTGCAGGGAGAGCTCATGGGTGGCGGCGACCAGGCCGAGCAGGGGCTCGGTGAGGGCAACTCGGACATCTCCGCCACCTTCATCACCGACGATCCGGTGATCGGGCGCGGCTTCTACCTCGACCAGTGCGACGGCGGCCTGACGGGGCGCAACTGCGACAACGATCTGATCTACCCGGACGACGTCATCGGCCAGGCGATCCACTCGGCCGGCCGGGTGATCTGCGGCTTCAACTGGGATCTCCGGGTGCTGCTCGAGGCCAAGATGGGAGCGGCGGCCGGCAAGGCCTACACCGCCTACCTCTGGCACTTCAGCCGCAAGCTGTTCGGCAGCCCGAGCATGACGCAGCCCGACCAGGTGATGGCCTACCTGACGGTCGACGACGATGATGGCGACCTCACCAACGGCACGCCGAACTGGGCGGAGATCTACGAGGCCGCCGAGCACCACGGTTTCGGGTCGTTCTTCCCTCCCAACCCGAACCGCATCGACATCGTGCACCAGCCGCTCGTCGACCGCGACGACCCGACCGGTCCCTACGTCGTCGAGGCCGACATCCAGGTCTTCGTCGCCGGTGTGGCCGAGGCGCCGGGCGCCACCGAGCTCCACTACGCGCTCGACGGCGGTGCCTACGCGAACGTGCCGCTGGTCGCGGCCGGCGGCACGACCTACCTCGGCGAGATTCCCGAGCAGCCGGCCGGCACGACGATCACCTACTACCTGCGCGTCGATCATCCGAGCGGGCTCGAGGCCTACCACCCGGAGGACGCGCCGTCCGACTACCACATGTTCGGCGTCGGCCCGTTCACGCTCGTCGCCGACCATCAGATGGAGGTCGAGGAGGGCTGGACGGTCGGCGCACCGAGTGACTCGGTCGAAGACGGCGAGTGGGAGCGTGCCGACCCGGTCGGCATCGAGTTCCCGGCCGGCTCCGGCGTCATCTACCAGACCGAGGACGACCACACCGCCGCTCCCGGCGTCCAGTGCTGGGTCACCGAGAACCCGCCGCCCGGTTCCTTCCCGTGGATCGACGAGCTCGACGGACGCACCAGCATCAACTCGCCGGTCTTCGACCTCTCCACCGCCACGATGGTCAAGGGCAGCGTCTGGTATCACGCTTACTTCTCGAACGGCAACCCGCCGACCGGCGACTACCTCGACGTCAAGATGACCACCGACGGCGGCACGACCTGGACGATCCTGGCCCACCTGACCGATGCCACGACCGACTGGACGGAGCTCACCTTCCGCCTCTCGCCGATCGACTTCGACTTCACGAGCCAGGTCCAGTTCCGCTTCACCGCCGAGGACGTCGAGCCCAACGGTGTCACCGAGGCGGAGATCGACGACTTCCACCTCGAGGTCCTCGAGGGTGGGGCCGCGGCGGTCGAGGGGCCGGCAGCCGGCGCCGCACCACTGGCGCTCCGCCTCGAGCCACCGTCGCCCAACCCCTTCAACCCGGCGACCGCGATCCGCTTCAGCCTGCCGGAGCGGGGGACGGTGCATCTGGCGATCTACGACGTCGGCGGCCGCCTGGTGCGCGGCCTGGTCGACGGGCCCCGGGAGGCCGGCCACCACGCCGTGCGCTGGGACGGCCGGGACGCGGGTGGCGGAGCGGCCGCCTCCGGCGTCTATTACGCCCGGCTCGTGGTCGGCGACCGCAGCGCGACGCGCACCCTGGTGCTCGTCAAGTAGCCGGGCACGGCGTGCCGGAGGCGGCGGGCGGCGCGGCTCCGCGACCACCGGCGATCGCCGGCGATGGCTGGCACGCGACTCGCAACGGATCCGTTGCCGGTGCGGGGTGGCCTCCTCGAGGCCACCCTGCGCCCGGCCTCCCGACGGCCACGAGGGGGCACTCTCGGCCTGCGCGGCATTCATGTCTTGATCATGATCCAGACAGGTCGATCTCCTCGCGAACTCGCGCCGCGCCCCGCGAAAACACCCAACCCGGCGCCCTCCAACACATCTAAAATACGGATGGCAGGAAACAAGAACCTCGGCCGCGTCTGCCTCCGGGATGCCGACCCCAGTGCACGCGCCGCCCGGCGCTGCCAGACCCCAACCCCCGGCAGCGGCGCCCCACGACTCGCCGCTGGCCTGATCTGGAGATCGTTCATGGACTTCCGCCTTCGTATGACGGCCGCTGTCGCCTGCTCACTCGTTGTGCTCCTGGCCTCCACCGTGGCCCTCGCCGTCCAGGCGCCCACCCACGGCGTCGATTACGAGATCACCCCGTCGATCGAGCAGTCGCTCTACCTGACCGGCGAGAGTGCCATTGCCGCCGATACCGCTGCCCGTGCCTACGGCTCGCGCCTCACGGCCGAGCTCGGCGAGGGATGGTGGTTGACCTCCTGGAACCAGTTCGCACGCTCGCCGCGCTCGGTGGCCGGTCGTGGCGTCGTCGTCGCTCCCGGCGGCCTGGCCGGCGCCGAAGCCGGCCGCGTCGAGGCGATCGCTCGCGGTTTCATCGCCGAGCATCCGGCCCTGTTCGGGACCGACGGCTCGAACCTCGCCACGGTGCGCGTGACCCACGGCGCCAGCCGCTGGGGAGTCATCCTCCAGCAAGTCGAGGACGACGTGCCGGTTCTCGACGCGTATGTCGTCATCGCCCTGCACGACAACGGACGGCTCTTCGGTTTCGGTGCCGACGTCTACCAGACGATCGACGTGTCGACGGTGCCGACCCTCGACCCGGCCGTGGCCCGGGCCCTGGCGCGCTCCGCGGTTCCCTTCGATCCGCAGGTCGAGCTGGCGGCCGGCGGCGACGCCCGCGTCATCGTGCCGGTCCACGTCGCGCCGGGGTCGGTCGACTACCATCTGGCGCACCGCACCGACGTCCCGACCTCGGAGCCGCTCGGCATCTGGCGCACCTACGTCGACGCGCACGACGGCCGCATCCTCTACCGGACGAACGAGGTCCATCACCTCTACGAGGGCGAGGCGGCCGGTGATGTCGAGGTCTTCAGCTACTGCGACGGCGACACGCCCGATCTGCCGGCGGCCCACATGACGGTCACGGTGGCCGGTGTCGGCTCGGTCGATACCGACGAGAACGGCGACTTCTCGCTGCCTGGCGACATCGGCGCCACGACCTACTCGGCGCAGTTCTACGGCCCGGACTTCAACGTCAACTGCTCGGGCTGCACGGATGGCTCGATGAGCGGGCCGATCCAGCCGGGCGTGCCGGCGGCCCTCTACTGGGACGCCGCCAACTATCGGGCCGACGAGCGCGATACCTTCTACTTCGCCAACCTGACCAAGGACTTCATCCAGGCCATCGATCCGGTCTGGAATCTGCCGCGCTACACGGCGACGGTCAACATCAACGACGCCTGCAATGCCTTCTGGACCGGCACCACGATCAACTTCTTCCGCGAGGCCGGCGGCTGCGCCAACACCGGCACCATCGGTGACGTCATC
>JASFRE010000456.1:0-4004 GCA_050115055.1 Candidatus Eiseniibacteriota bacterium
GTCGTCGCTCAGGCGCGTCAACCGCGAGCCCGAGCCGTCGAAGGCGATCTCCTCGCCGACGTCCCCGAAATAAGGGCCTCCCGCGTCACACACCGGCGCCAGGCGACCGGTGCCGGTGAGCGGCACCTCGAGCGGGTTGGGGGGTAGCGTCTCCGGACCGGCCAGGATCGACATGACCTCGTCGTACTGGATGGCATCGGTCGGACAGAAGCGGACGGTCAGGTTGAGCGCCGGCCCGCCGCCGGTCAGGGTCGCGGGCAGGATCGGCGGATTCGGGAACGCGAAGGCGCTGCCGGTGAACGCGATGTCCTCGATGACCAGCTCGCTGCCGGGATCGGAGTTGCCATTGGAGATCGCGATCACCAGGTCCGCGCAGGAACCGACCTCGACGCAGGTCCCGAAGTCGAGAGACGTCGGATCGACGGCGATGACCGGCGTCAGCTGGCGGGCGCCGTCGCCAGGTATGCCTTGCGCCAGGGCAGGCGCCGTCGCCCAGGTTCCTAGCATGCCTGCGACGGCGAGCAGGATGAGTCGGCAAGAAGTCGTACGCAGATGCATGGAATCCCTCCAGCAAGACGTGTCGTCGGATCGGTCGGCCCGGCGTGCCGGGATCCGGCCGACCGGCGGTCGCGCACGGCGCGAGGATCGGCGCGGCGACCCGTCAGGTGCGGACGCGGCGGGTCGTCAGGCCGCGTGCCGGTAACAGACTACGTGCTTGGATTATATCACGTTACGACCGGCCCTGGAACGCCGCCCGGAAGCCTGCGGGCGGGGCTTGGCGGGCCGGTGCTAGACTCCGTGCCGCGCCCCGGTGCGGTGCGCGCCGCCGCCCGCGGCGTGCGGCACGACGGCTCGGGCCCGAGGACCGCGCGCGGGTGCCCGGCGGGGCCGCCCCCGTCCGGCCGATGGGACACGAGAGGAGACCGATGAGCCACGCCCCGACCGCCCAGGCGCGCTACTCCACTGACCTCGTCGTCCTCGACCTCGAGGCCTCCTCGCCCGATCCGGACGCCAACGACATCCAGCGGAGCAACATCATCGAGGTCGGCGCCGTGCGCGTCGACGGCCGCAGCTTCGAAGTCAAGGACGCGTTCTCCGAGCTCGTGCGCCCGCGCGACATCCCGATCGAGCCCTTCATCACCGAGCTCACCGGCATCTCGCCGGAGATGGTGGCGGAGTGCGGTACCTTCGAGGCGGTCGGGCGACGGTTCGTGGAGTGGTATGGCCCCCGCAACCGCAGCATCCTGGCTGCCTGGGGCGTCTACTACGACGTGCCGCTGCTGCGCAAGGAGTGCCGCGCCTTCGGCATCGATTTCCGTCGTCACTTCGTCGGCGGTGCCATGGACGTGCGGACGGTCGCCCTCGTCTGGCTGGCGCAGCACCGGATCGGCACGACCGGCGTGACGATCGAGCGGACCCTGGAGAAGATGGGGCTCGGGGCGCTCGGTCTCAACTTCCACCGCGCGCTCGACGATGCACGCGCCGCGGCGGCGATCCTGCAGGTCGCGCACCTCGGCGAGGCGCGGCTCTGACGCGGCGGCGGTGAGGAGGAGACGGCTCGCGCCCGTCGATCGCAGCGCCGTCAGCCCGCGCCGACGGCGCGCTGGCGGTCGTCGTCCCGGAAGTCGTCCTCGAACCGCTGCAATGCCGTCGTGGCGTCGGCGTACGCCTCGAGGATGTTCTGGAACTCGAGCAGCTCGAAGACCTCGTAGACGTCGGGCGACATGCCGGCCAGCTTGAGATCGCCGTGCTGCTCGCGGATCTCGCGGATCTCGCCGATGAAGATGCCCCAGCCGGCACTCGAGACGTAGTCGACACCCGAGAGGTCGACGACGATCCGGTAGCGCCGTCGTTCGAGGATGGCGTTCAGCTTCTTCTCGAGCTCGTGCGAGGTGGTCGTGTCGATGTAGCCCGATACGCGCACGAGCGAGATCTGCTGATCGGTGCCGACCTCGTCCACGGTGACGTCGATTCCACGCATCCCGGATGCCTCCTTTGGGAGCCGCCGGCGGATCCCACGGCCGCGGGTCCGCTCACGCCGCTCGCGGTGCGCGCCGGCCGCCGGCCGCCGCGAAGGTCTCCCGCGCGGCGCGATTCGACAGGCCCAGTCTCTTGAGTGCCTCGGCCACCCGCACCGGTTTGACCTCTCGCCCCAGCCGCTCGCCGAGGCGCTTCGCCAGGCGCTTCGAACCCAGTTCGGGTGCCTCGCGGACCAGCTCGACCAGCACCACCTCGTCCTCGTGCGACAGGCGCTCGAGTCGCGCCCGACGACGACGAACCCGGAGCCCCTCGCTCCCGGCCTCGTCGCGCAGCCGTCGCAACCGGTAGTAGGTGGTGGTCGACACCCCGGCACGCCGGCAGGCCTCGGCCACCGACAGGCCGTCGCGCTCGACCATGGCGAGCAGCCGCTGACGCGCCTCCATGCGGCGGGCCTCGATTCTTGAGTCGTCGGTCGCGAGACGCTCCTTGATCGCGACGAGCGTCATGTCGTCGCTCTGCGGCGCATCACCCGTCCAGTCGGCCAGCTCCTGCTCCAGTCTGGTACAGAACTCCGAGGGAGCGAGGGTGGCGTAGCGCTTGATCGCCTCGAGGAAGCGCTCCATCCCGTACTGCTCCTTCTGCACGTTCATCGCCTCGGTGATGCCGTCGGTGTAGATGACGAGCAGGTCGTCGCAGGCGAGCGACACCCGCTCGTGCTGGATGGCACGCCCGAACTGCTCCGGATCGGGCAGGTCGATGCCGACCGGGAAACCGGTCGGGTTCAGGAAGTAGGTCTGCCCGGTGGCGCCGCGGTAGAGCACCATCGGGTTGTGTCCGGCCGAGGCGTAGGTGATGGCGCGTTCGCAGGAGTCGAGCACCACGTAGAACATGGTGACGAACATGCCGCGTCTCATGTCGCCGCGCACGAAGCGATTGACACGGTCGAGCACGGTCGATGCCGAGCGCTCGGCACGCGCCTCGAGCCGGAGCGCGGTGCGGATCATCATCATGACCAGCGAGCCGGGGACTCCCTTGCCGGAGACGTCGGCCACCGCCAGTCCCCAGGCATCGTCACCGACCCGCACGAAGTCGTAGTAGTCGCCGCCCACCTCCTTGGCAGCACGGTAGAACGTGCCGACCTCGTAGCCGCGCATCTCCGGCAGGTCGACCGGCAGCAGGGAGTGCTGGATCGACTGCGCCATCTCCATCTCCTGCTCGAGCCGTTTCGACTCGACCAGGCTCTGCTGCGCCTCCTCGAAACGCTCGGTCACCTCGTTGAACGCCCGCGCGATGCCGTCGATCTCGGACAGGCCGCGCTCCTCGAGACGCTGGCGCCGGCCGCTCCCGAGCGCGCGGACGCCCTCGGTCAACCGCTGGATCGGGTTGACGACCAGGGAGACGAGGAGCGCCACGGCGCCGAGCCCGGCCGCCAGCACCCCCGCCGAGACCAGCAGCAGGGAGCGCTGCTCAGCGGCGATCTGCGCCTCGACATGGCGGGCGCTGAGCGCCACGTAGACCGTGCCCAGCCGGTAGTTCAGGGCACCACCGTCGAGGCCGACGCCGGCCGCCGGCAGCACCGCCGGCACCTCGATCCAGTAGCAGCCGTCGACGATCGGCGCGTGCTCGGCCCACTCCTCGCCGAGCGTCGTGTCGGCGGGCTCCGGGGACACGGCGCCCGGCGGCGGCTCGTAGGTCTGGAAGACGAGCTCCTCGTCGGAGGCCGCCCAGACGGTGCCCTCGAGATCGAGGATCACCACGCGCTCGATGTCGGGCCGGTCGACGGCGCGGCGCGCCGCCTCGATGAGCCGCGTCTGCTTCGGACCGAAGTAGGCCGGCTGCAGCAGGAGGTCGGCGGCGCGCGCCCCGAGCTCGTGACCGAGCGCCACGCCGCTCGACAGGACGGCACGCTTGACGACCACGTGCTGGCGCTCGCGCATCGGCAGGTAGGTCGCGAGCACGAGGACGACCAGCACCAGCCCGGCCTGCACGATGAAGCGCAGCCGCAGGCTCGAGATGCGGGGGTG
>JASFRE010000457.1:0-3999 GCA_050115055.1 Candidatus Eiseniibacteriota bacterium
GAGATCGACGCCGGCAGCACGGGCCCCATCGCGGAGTCCCTGCTCCTCGACCTTGCTCGCCAGCGCCTCGGCGTCGTCGCGGGCGACCTCACGCCGCTGCTCCTGCCGGAGCCGGCGCTCGACGGCGCGCTGCACCTGGTCGAAGGGGCGAGGCGCCGGGGCGAGGCGCTCGGCGACCTCGTAGACCACCCAGGCGTCTTCTTTCTCGGCCGGGTTGCCGACCGCCCCGACCGGGTTGTCGAAGGCGAATTCGACCGGCTCGCGCCATCCGAGCAGCTCGGGCACGAAGCCGGCGGCGGCGAAGGGCTCGGTCTCCTGCACGGTCAGGCCGAGGCTGGCGGCGGCCGCCTGGAGGCCCTCCGAGCGGGCCAGATCGACCAGCTCGCGCACCTGATCACGCAGCACGGTGATCTGCTCCGGTCCGGCCCGGAGGATACGCTCGATGGTGGAGAAGGTGCGCGTCGAGTCCTCCTCCCCGGTCACCATCACGATGTAATAGCGGTTGCCGGCGGTGAAGGGTTGCGACACCTGGCCGATCGGGGTCTCGAAGACCTGCTCGGCGAGCTCCGGTGGCCGGATGGCGTCGCGCGTGCGGGCTGCTCCCCAGTCACCACCCTGATCGGCGCGCGGTCCCTCCGAGAAGTTGGTGGCGAGGGCGGCGAAGGTCTTCTCGCCCTCCTCGCGGGAGGTCGCCAGGTCCTTGACCACGTCGGCGCGGTACCCCTTCAGATCCTCGACGACGCTGGCCAGGTCTTCGGCGCTGGCCGCCTTGTCGATGCGGACGAAGCGAAGCCTCGCGCGCTCACCGGTCATGAACTCGTCGAGGTGCTCCTCGTAGTAGGCGCGGAGCGTCGCCTCGTCGAGGGGCTGCTCGTCGATGTCCACCTGCGTGGGGTCGATCCCCGCCACCGTGATGACCCGCTGCTCGGCCAGATCGCGGACGCGATCGGTCACCTCGCTCTCCGAGACCTTGGCCGACGCCAGCACCGTCTGGCGTAGCTTGTCGGCCGGCAGCTGCTGGCGTAGTCGCTGCTCGTACCAGACCCAGGCCTGGGGCTCTTGCTGCAGGGAGGCCATGTAGCGCTGGATGTCGAAGTGGCCGTTGTCGTCGGCGAAGCGCGGGTTGCCCATGATCTCCGGCGGCGGCGTGGACTTGATCCAGAACACCAGCTCCTCGTCGGTCACCGGCTGGGCGAGACGGGCGGCCTCCTGGTTGATGAGCACCTCGTTGACCAGCATGTCCCAGGTCTGTTCGCCGAGGCGGTGCTCGTCGTCGAAGGTCATGTCGCGGTTGTTCTGGGCCCGGAAGTTGCGGTAGTTCTCGTTGAGCAGCCGCTGGTAGACCTGGTAGGAGATCGGCTGGCCATTGACGGTACCGATCGTGCCGGGGTCACGCTGGCCGATCTGGAGGTCGGCACCCCAGACCAGCACGATCAGGCCCACGAACGCGATCACGGTGACCCACAGGATGATCTTCGTATTATTACGCAGCGTCTGCAGCATCGGTCTCGTCCCGGCCCCAACCGGGCCGGCTCCCCCCGGGCCGGCGGCACGGGGCATGCAATCAGGACGGACGCCGCGAGGCGCCCGGCGGTCGAGTTTCGGAGTGACCCATGATACAGGATTGCCGCCGGACGGCAACGCCCCAGGACCGTGCGGGTCGGCGGGGCCCCGGGGTGCTGTCCGCCGGCGCCGCCTTGACGCTCTCCGGGGGCCCGCTTAGACTGCCTCGACGCTCGACGTGCCGGCGCCGGGAGAGCCGCCCGGCGGCGCGTCATGGGCGACGATCGCCGCCAGGCGCGCGCTACCGGCCGGTGGTGCCGGCCGGCGGCGGGCGACCGGGATCGCCATGTATGCGGTGATACTCGGGGCCGGGGAGGTGGGTTTCCACCTGACCCGTGTCCTGGCTCAAGAAGGCCATGACGTCACCGTCATGGACGTCTCCGCCCCGGCGCTCGAGCGCATCGAGGATGCCCTCGACGTCCGCGCGGTGGTGGGCGACGGACTGGCCAGCGAGCTGCTCGATCAGATCGATATCGAGCGGGCGGCCCTCTTCCTGGCGGTCACCGATGCCGATGAGGTCAACCTGCTGGCTTCGGCGGCCGCCAAGCAGTTCGGGGCGACCAAGACGGTGGCCCGCGTCGGCAATCGCATCTCCGGACCGGCGCAGCACATCTATCGCGCGCTGCTCAACATCGACCTCCTGCTATCGTCGGAGATGCTGGCGGCCACCGAGATCACCAAGCGCATCCTCATGCCCGGCGCGGTCGACGTCGAGAGCTTTGCGCATGGCAAGGTGCAGCTGCGGCACCTCAAGGTCACCGAACGCTCGAAGCTGGCCGGGCAGGCGCTCCGCGACGTCAACCTGCCTCCGAAGACGCTGATCGCCTCGCTCGCCAAGGGCGAGCAGATCCTCATCCCGGGTGGCGACGACGTCCTCGATGCCGGCGACGAGGCGATCGTCATCGGCGCGGCCGGAGCCCTCGACGGTATCGAGAAGCTCTTCGGTCGCGAGGTCAAGGAGGCCGAGCGCATCGTCATCGTCGGCGGCGGGGAGGTCGGTTTCCTGACCGCGCAGCGTCTCGAGGCGCACGGTCTGCACGTCCGGTTGATCGAGCGCGATCCGCGCCGCTCGGAGTGGCTGGCCGAGCAGCTGACCCACACCGTCGTCCTGAACGGCGATGGCACCGATCTCAGCCTGCTCAAGGAGGCGCGCCTCGAGACCACCGATTTCTTCGTGTCGGCCTCGGGCGACGACGAGAGCAACCTGATGTCGGGTCTGCTGGCCAAGGACCAGGGGGTGCGCCAGGCGATCGCGGTGGTGGACCGGCCCGACTACACGTCGCTCTACGAGCGCCTCGGCATCGACCATGCGATCAGCCCGCGCCTCATGATCGCCGACCACATCCTGCGCTTCATCCGCATGGGCAATATCGTGTCGGTGGCCGGCATGTACGGCGATCGCGCCGAGGTCCTGGAGGCACTTGCCGGGGCCGACTCTCGCATCGTCGGCAAGCCGCTCAGCAAGATCAAGCTGCCGCGCGGGGTGCTGGTCGGGGCGGCGGTGCGCGGCGAGGAGGTCATCGTGCCGCGCGGTGATGATACGATCCTCCCCGGCGACACGGTGGTGCTGTTCTGCCTGACCGAGATGCGGCCCAAGATCGAGAAGCTGATATGAGGGCGGCCGGCCCGTGAACATCCGCGTCATCGCCCGGTTCCTGGGAGTCGTCGTGCTGGCGGTCGGCGCCGCCATGCTCTGCGCGGTGCCCTGGGGCATCTACTTTCACGAGACCGTCGGGATCCGTGCCCTGCTCGTTTCGAGTGCGGTCGCCGCGGCGATCGGCGGGGCGTTGCACCTGTTCGGACGTACCGGTCCCGCCGACCTCTACCGCAAGGAGAGCCTGGCGGTGGTGGCGCTCGGCTGGCTCTTCGCCACCGCGGTCGGGGCGCTGCCCTACCTCCTGAGCGGCACCCTGACGTCGGTGATCGATGCCACCTTCGAGGCGATGTCCGGCTTCACCACCACCGGCTCGACGGTGCTCACCGCGATCGAGGCGGCCCCGCGATCGATCCTGTTCTGGCGTGACTTCACGCACTGGCTCGGTGGGATGGGGATCGTGGTGCTGTTCATCGCCATCCTGCCGACGCTGGGGGTGGGGGGACGGCACCTGTTCTTCTCGGAGATCCCGGGGGCGGTCAAGGAGGACATCTCGCCGCGTATCAAGTCGACGGCGTCGATGCTCTGGAAGGTCTATGTCGGGCTCTCGGTGATCGAGATGGCGGCGCTGCGCGCGGCCGGGATGAGCTTCTACGACGCCCAGTGTCACACATTCGGCACCATGGCGACCGGGGGTTTCTCGACCCGTGCGGCGTCGATCGGGGCCTACGACAGCCTGCCGATCGAGCTCATCGTCATCGTCTTCATGGTCCTGGCCGGCACCAACTTCTCGCTGCACGTCGCGCTCGTCCGGGGAGCGCCGCGTCGGCTGGTCGGCGACC
>JASFRE010000458.1:0-3990 GCA_050115055.1 Candidatus Eiseniibacteriota bacterium
AGGGCACGCACGATCACCGCCCGGCGGTCGGGGACGAAGCGGATCTCCTCGACCCGGGTCCCGAGTGCGGTCAGGCCCGCGGCCAGGAACGCGGCGTTCCGGTCACAGACCTCGCCCGACAGGATCTCGTCGCCGACGATCAGGATGCACGCGCGCTCCGGGCGCGCCATGGCATGCTCGGAGGGCCCGGAGGAGGCAGCCGCAGGGGTCCTGCCGGTGGTCATGGCGACCCGTGCCCGGTTAGCCGGCCGACGAGGGGGCCAGCTCGCCGGCGTGCGCCGCCAGCCAGCGCTCGCAGTCGATTGCCGCCATGCAGCCCATGCCTGCGGCGGTGATGGCCTGGCGGTAGTTGTGGTCGACGCAGTCACCGCAGGCGAAGACGCCGTCGACGCTGGTCGCGGTCGATCCGGGGCGGGTGAGGATGTAGCCCTGCGGATCGAGGTCGATCTTGCCCTTGAACAGATCGGTGACCGGGATGTGGCCGATGGCGACGAACAGCCCGTCCACGGCATGCTCGGTGATGGCGCCGCTCCCCACGTCGCGCGTCTTCACCGCCGTCACCATGCCATCTCCCTCGACGATCTCGTCGACCACGGCGTTCCAGACCATCTCGATCTTCGGGTTCCCCAGGGCGCGCTCCTGCATGATCTTCGAGGCGCGCAGTTCGTGACGGCGGTGCACGATCTTCACCGATTCCCCGAACTTGGTCAGGAAATCGGCCTCCTCGACCGCCGAGTCGCCGCCACCCACCACCATGATCTTCCGGTCGCGGAAGAAGGCACCGTCGCAGGTGGCGCAGGTCGACACGCCGCGACCGGTCAGCTTGGCCTCGTTCGGCAGCCCGAGGTGACGGGGCGTGGCGCCGGTCGAGATGATGACGCTGTGCGCCAGGTGCTCCGTGCCGCTCGAGATGACCCGGAAGGGTCGCCGCGAGAAGTCGACCTCGTCGACGTCGGCGCGCACCAGGTCCGTGCCGAAGCGTTCGGCCTGCGCGCGCATGTGCATCATGAGCTCCGGGCCCATGATCCCCTCGGGGAAACCGGGAAAGTTCTCGACCTCGGTCGTGGTCATGAGCTGACCGCCGGCGGCGCTGCCCTCGAAGCAGAGTGGCGCCAGGTTGCCGCGCGCGGTGTAGACCGCGGCCGTGAGACCGGCCGGACCGGATCCGACGATGATGACGTGTCTCGGCTCCATGGATCGACGAGGCTCCTTTCCAGGTTCGGCGCCCACGACGCCGGGCACGCGGCGGACCGGAGAGCCGCACGGGCCGGTCGTGGAGACGGGACAGGAATCGTAGGAGAGGGCCGTCGGCTTGTAAAGCCTGCCGGCTCAGCGACCGTCGAGCGTCAGCCGCACGATCTGCACGGTGACGTTGTCCGGCCCGCCCCGCTCGCGGGCCAGGGTCACCAGCCGGTCGCAGGCCGCCTGCGGCTCGAGCTCGCGCACGGCCCTGAGCATCTCGGCCGCCGTCACCGGCCCGCTGAGTCCGTCGGAGCACAGGAGCAGGTGATCACCGGGCTCGAGCTCGATGGGCGTCTCGTTGGTGTCGACCTCGACCTGCGAGGCAACTCCGAGACAGCGGGTCAGCACGTGCCGACCGGCCTGCGGGACCGCCTGACCTGGCACGCAGCGCCGCTCGAGCTCGGCCGCCAGCGAATGATCGCGGGTGAGCTGGGTGATGCGGTCTCGCCGGGCGAGGTAGGCACGGCTGTCGCCGACGTGGCCAAAGATGGCGGCGTGGCCGAGGATCACCACCGCGGTGCAGGTCGTGCCCATGCCGGTGAGATCCGGATCGCCGGCGGCACGCATGTAGATGGCCTCGTTGGCACGCAGGAGGGCGCGGCGCAGGATCGCGCGGCGGTCGGGGTCCACCGTGGCCTCGAAGTAAGCGGCGCGCACCGTCTCGACCGCCAGACGGCTCGCCACCTCACCCCCGGCGGCGCCCCCCATGCCGTCGGCGACGATCACCAGCAGCCCCTGCGAGGGCCACTCGCCCGTGAAGGCACCGTGGGAATCCTCGTTGTTGGGTCGCACGCAGCCGACATCGGAGCGCGCGGCGACGACGGGGCTCAGGATCTCCGCCCGGCCGTCTCGGCGTTCGTTCACGTGCACGAGGCTCCCTCGACAGGGACCGACCGGCACCGTCCACGGAGGCCCGCGACACCGGCGGCCTAACTGGCGCATTGAAACAGAGTTAAAGAAACCCCAGGGTGGCCGGCCTGTCAAGCTGGTTATCGGCGCTGGCGCGGTCGATCCACAGCGCCGGTGCTCGACATGGCGGCTCCCGGACGTCTCGCTGACGGGCGAACTCGAGACCCCAGCGAAACTTGCGCCGCCCCCGGGGCTGGGCTAAGGTCGACGCGCTCGACCCCGGGCGGACGGCACCATCGCGCGGGGCGGCCCGGGTGCCACTTCTTGGGACCCGCGCGGAGCACCTTCCGGTCCCGACATCCCCACGCGATCTGGAGAGATCATGGCCCTATCGTCGATCGCAATGGCCGTTCTTCTGGTCGTCTCCTTCGGCTTCTTCTTCCATCACGCGCGCCGCCTGTACCGCTACATGCATCTCGCCGGTCCGATCGAACGCTCCGATCGGGTCGGCGCGCGCATCGCCGGCGTGGCGAGCTTCGTGCTCGGACAGAGGAGGCTGTTCAAGGACCCGCTGCCCGGCCTCATGCACTGCACGATCTTCTGGGGCTTCCTGATCCTGACGGTCGGCACGCTCGAGCTGTTCGTCATCGGTCTCCACGAGAGCTGGGACTTCAGCTGGCTCGGGCCGCTGTACGGACCGCTCTACCTGGCGCAGGACCTGCTGGCGGCGCTGGTCGCGGTCGCCATCGTCTACGCCGTCTTCCGCCGCCTCGTGCTCAGGCCGCGCCGTCTCGAAAGCCTGGCTGCCGATGCCAAGCGGGACGGGCTCTTCATCCTGGGCCTGATCTTCTTCCTCATGGTCACGATCCTGACGACGCGTGGCGCCGCCATCGCTCTCGGCGCGCCCGAGGGTCCGGGGACGGCCTGGCAGCCGTTCTCGACCCTCTGCGCGCCGCTCATGCGCGCCGTGTTCGGCAACGCACTCGCGATCGCCTACCCGGTCTCCTGGTGGCTGCACGTGCTGCTCGTCCTCGGCTTCCTGTGCTACCTGCCGTTCTCCAAGCACCTGCACATCGTGGCCGCCGCACCCAATGTCTACTTTCGCAATCTCGAGCCGACCGGTCGGCTGACGAAGCTCGATCTCGAGGACGAGTCGATCGAGCACTTCGGCGCCAATCAGCTCGCGCACTTCACCTGGCGCGACGTGCTCGACGGCTACGCGTGCACGGAGTGCGGGCGCTGCACCGACGTCTGCCCGGCCAACCACACGGGCAAGCCGCTCGATCCACGCAAGATCGTCCATGACATCCGGGTCTACGCGATGGACCGCGGACGGGCCGTCCCGGGCAACGGCGCGACCACCGGCCACGGCGATGGCGGGGGTGGCAATGGCGCGGCGGCCGGAGACGGCGACGCAGGCGATGCAGGCGACGACCCGGGCATCATCAACCACTACACGACCACCGAGGAGCTCTGGGCGTGCACGACCTGCGGCGCCTGCGTCGAGGCCTGCCCGGTCCTCATCGAGCACGTGCAGAAGATCGTCGACATGCGCCGTCACCTGGTGCTCATGGAGGGCAGCTTCCCGGGCGAGGCGGAGCCGGCGATGCGCGGCTTCGAGACCAACTCGAATCCCTGGAACATCCCGGCCGAGCAGCGCATGGACTGGGCGGAGGGACTCGACGTGCCGCTCATCGCCGATCATCCCGACGCCGAGTACCTCTACTACGTCGGCTGCGCGGCCAGCTTCGACGACCGCAACAAGAAGGTGGCACGCGCCATGGTGCGTCTCCTCGAGACCGCCGGCGTGAGCTATGCGGTGCTCGGTACCGAGGAGACCTGCAACGGCGAATGCGCACGCCGCATCGGCAACGAGTACGTGGCGCAGGAGATGATGGC
>JASFRE010000459.1:0-3984 GCA_050115055.1 Candidatus Eiseniibacteriota bacterium
TGCGCACCAACTGGTGGCTGATCGTCTTTCCCGGCGGGGCGCTGTCGATCACGCTCTTGGCGTTGAACCTGATCGGCGATGGGCTCCGGGACGCGCTCGACCCGCGTCTCCGGGGGACGTCCTGAGGCCGGTCGGGGCGCCCATGGCGACGCGCCCGGGTTGATCTGAGCGGCGGCGCGACCTAGAATGATCGCTCCGGGGTGGCAACACGATCGGCAGGTCGCCGCGTCGCGCCAGTGCTCGCACGCCACCCCCTGCAGCGCCGATGGACCGGGGCCGGTCGCCGTGTCGATCGGTGGTCGTGTGGCGCGATGATCGCAGCGATCGACGCAGGATCGCCGAGGAGACGCTCGTGGCACCCAGCAACTCCTTCGAGTACCAGCTCGAACAGCCGGATCCCGACACGCTCGTCTACCACCTGCACGGCCGCCTCCGCGGCTGGCCGGAGTGCTTCGAGTTCCAGGAGGACCTCCGCCGGCACTTCTCCGGCGGCGCCAAGCGCGTCGTCCTCGACATGGGACAGATCGAGTCGATCGACTCGACCGGCGTCGGCATCCTGACCGCGCTCTACAGCACCAGCAAGAACGCCGGTGGCCGGCTCATCCTGGCGGCACTCACCGAGAGGGCGCGGCGCATCCTCGACGTGCTCTGGTTCCTGCGGGCGCTCGAGCACACCGAGACGCTCGAGGACGCCATGACGTTGCTCAGCTCGCCGGCCCCGCCGCCGGAGTCGTAGGGCCGACGGTCGATCGCGCCAGCGCCCGTCGAGGCTCGCCATGTCGCACCGCGGACACAGCGTCGGTGAGGTCGGACTGGCAGCAGCAGCAGCAGCTCGAGGACCATCTGCGGGCCGGTGACTACGACGACGCGATCGAGCGCCTCGAGCAGCGCATCGACGCGCATGCGGATGACCCGCCGACGCTCGAGTGCGCCTACGCCCTCGAGCGCGGCCGCGGACCGCTGTCGTACGTGACGCGGGGCGTCGTCGCGAGCCGGTCCCGGAGCCGTCTCAGTCGATGCCGAGCCGGTTCTTCAGCCAATCCAGATCGAGCCTCTCCGGGTGCTCGATGTAGCGCTCGGCGTCCTGCACCACGCCTTCCAGGTAGTCGCGGGTGACCGACCAGGTGAGATCCGGGTCGTCACGCTTGCCGCGTCCGACGAGCTCGTACCTGCCGTTGTGAAAGCGAACGGTGTAGAAGTCGTAGGGATCGCTTCCCGTCTCCCGCGTGACGCCGACGGCGATCGGCTTCTCACCGATCACCCGATCCGACAGACTCAGGAGCTGCTTGTAGGGAACGCTGTCGGCGTGCTTGCGGATCGCCCGGTTCATCACGTCGAGCGCCTGGGCGAACAGCGCCTGCTCGTCGAGCTGCTTGACATCGATCGCGCTCATGTCGGTTCCTCCTCTCGCGGACCGTCGCAAGTGCAGTGCCAGCCGCTCCCGGTGTCGCCACGTGTGGTGGCCGGAGCCGCCGTTCCTCAGGGCTGCCGGGCCTCCGGCGCTCCCCCAGCGCGTCGCGCGCCGAGGCGGCGGTCGTGAAGGCCGCCCGGGCCGCTGGCACGCACGTTGCGTGTGCATGGACCCAGGATGGAACCAGGCCGCCATCCCTTGTCATCCTTACAACGCGACAGCGCAGACACCGCCTGGTTTCGCCACGGAGGCTCCGTATGGCCAGGACGCGCCGCAACCGACTCGCGACCTACAGGGACCGACGCGATTTCCGTCGAACGCCCGAGCCCTCCGGCGAGCGTCGCGGCGGGCCGCGCTTTCGCAAGCAACGCAACCCGATCTTCGTGATCCACGAGCACGACGCCAGCTCGCGGCACTGGGACTTCCGTCTCGAGGTCGACGGCGTGCTGCGCTCCTGGGCCATCCCCAAGGGGCCGTCCACGGATCCGCGCCAGAAGCGTCTCGCCGTCGCCACCGAGGACCACCCGCTCGAGTACGCCGACTTCGAGGGTGTGATTCCCGACGGCGAGTACGGAGCCGGCACCGTTCTCGTCTGGGACGCGGGCCCGTACCGGAACCTCTCCACCGACGACGACGGGGCCGAGGTTCCGGTCGACGCGGCGCTCGACCGTGGCGTCTGCGAGATCTGGATCGAGGGCCGCAAGCTCCGCGGCGGCTATGCGCTCATCCACAGCAAGCTCGGGGGCAAGCAGGCACACTGGCTGCTCGTCAAGATGAAGGACGAGGGTGCCGACGCGCGCCGTCACCCGACCCGCACCGAGCCGCGCAGCGTGCTCACCGGCCGCTCGCTCGACCGGGTGGCGGAGGACGAGGCGCCGGACGACGACGGTGACGACGGCGAGGACGAGGACGCGTGATGCCCAACCCCTTCGACAGCCTCTCCCAGGAGGCCCGCCGGCGGCTCCGCCGGCGGACACAGCCCAAGTGGACGCAGCCCATGCTCGCGACCCTGGCCGACCAGCCGTTCTCGGCTGCGGACTGGATCTTCGAGCGCAAGCTCGACGGGGTCCGGTGCCTGGCGTTCCGCAGCGGGTCGACGGTTCGCCTCGTGTCACGCAACGGTCATCGCATGAACGCCACCTGGCCGGAGCTCGTCGACGCCCTCGCACATCAGCCCTGCGACGATGTGATCGTCGACGGCGAGATCGTCGCCTTCGCGGGTGGGCGCACCAGCTTCGAGCGGCTGCAGGAGCGGATTGGCATCCACGCGGCGAAGGAGGCACGCGCCTCCCGCGTCGCCGTCTACCTGTACCTCTTCGACGTGTTGCATCTGGCCGGACACGACACCACCGGCCTAGCACAGCGTGACCGCAAGACCCTCCTGCGGAGAATCCTGAGAGTCACGCGCCGCCTCCGCCACACGCCGCACCGCAACGCGCGGGGCGAGGCCTACCTCGCCGAGGCGTGCGCGAAGGGCTGGGAAGGCCTCATCGCCAAGGACGCCGGCGCGGGCTACGTGCATGGACGCTCGAACCGCTGGCGGAAGCTCAAGTGCGACCATCGCCAGGAATTCGTGATCGGCGGCTACACCGATCCGCAGGGATCGCGGTCCGGCTTCGGTGCACTGCTGCTCGGCTATCACGAGGATGGCGCACTCCACTACGCGGGGAAGGTCGGCACCGGCTTCGACCAGGAGACTCTCGAGGCGCTGCGGCGGCGGCTCGGGCGGCTCCGGCGCCGCACGTCCGCCTTCGCCGGTCGGGTCGGCGAACGTGACGCGCATTTCGTCCGTCCGGTTCTGGTCGCCGAGATCGGCTTCACCGAATGGACCCGGGACGGCAAGCTGCGCCACCCGCGCTTCATCGGCTTGCGCCACGACAAGGATCCGGGCGACGTCCAGCGCGAGCGACCGGGGGCATGACATGAGGCGCAGCTACGGTCGGCGTTCGGTGGCCACCTCCAACGAGGACAAGGTGCTGTTCAAGAGCGCCGGCCTCACCAAGGGCGCGCTCATCGACTACTACGAGCGCGTCGCCGATCGCATCCTGCCGTATCTCAGGGAGCGGCCGCTGGTGCTGCAGCGCTTCCCCGACGGCATCGGCGACACGGGCTTCTACCAGAAACAGGTGGGCGATCACTTCCCCGACTGGATCACCACCGTCCGCGTCCGGCGCTCCGGCGGCCATCAGGAGCTCGTGGTCTGCGACCGCAAGGCGACGCTCGGCTACCTGGCCGACCAGGCCTGCATCACGCTCCACCCCTGGCTCTCCCGGGTCGACCGTCTCGACCATCCCGATCTGATGGTGATCGATCTCGACCCTTCCGGACGGGACTTCGAGCCGGCGCGCCGTGCCGCCCTGCGCGTGCGCCGGCTCCTCGACGAGCTCGAGCTGGTCGGCTACCCGAAGCTCACCGGTGCGCACGGCGTGCACGTGGTCGTGCCGCTCGACCGGAGCGAGGACTTCGACGCGGTCCGCGCCTTCGCACGCGGCGCCATGGAGCTCCTGGCGGCGCGCTATCCCCGCGAGCTGACCACCGAGCAGCGCCGCGACAAGCGGCGCGGCCGGCTCTAC
>JASFRE010000460.1:0-3943 GCA_050115055.1 Candidatus Eiseniibacteriota bacterium
TGGACGTGCCCATGCCGCTCTCGTTCGAGTAGTAGGCGTTCGGCGACGTGGTCAGCGCTCCGATTCCCAGCCAGCCCTGGTGCGTGTACCCCTGGTTGAGCCAGATCTCGAAGCCGCCGAGCACGTCACTCACCGCCACCGCGGCGGCGACGTCCTGGAAGATCTCGTCGCTGCCGTCCAGGTTGGCGCTGGCCACGGACTGGATGTCGTGAGCGCTGTAGCCAGTGTAGTTCGGAACCGAGTTGTACAGCCGGTCCCCCGGGTAGCCGAGTTCGATGCCCTCGAACCAGACCGCGAGGTTGTTGGTGGCACCGGTCTGCGTGCCGACCACGATGTCCTGATCATGCATGTGATCGGTGGTGACGTACGAGCCCTCGGCCGAGTCCAGCTCGTGCAGGTCGTTGACGACCAGGCTCAGCACGCGCTCGGTCGGGATGTGGATCGGCGGCTCGGCGGGGGGCAGGCCGGTGCCGGTGCCGGTCCCCGTGCCGGTGCCGGTCCCCGTGCCGGTGCCGGTGCCGGTCCCCGTGCCGGTGCCGGTGCCGGTCCCCGTGCCGGTGCCGGTGCCGGTCCCGGTGCCGGTCCCGGTGCCGAGCAGGCTCGCCACCTGGAGACCGAGGTTGCGCGGGTGGATCGTGCCGGCGACGCGCGCCTGGGGATAGCTGTCGGTCCCGGGCTCACGCTGGCTCGCCTCGGCGACGATGTCGACGCGCACCGCCCGCACGAGCGACGACAGGCCGCTGCCCGGCGGCTTGCCGAGCAGCGAGTCGGGGACGGTCAGGCCGTATTCGGATCCATCGGGGTCGTTGGCAGCTCCCATGAGCGAGGTGCCACTCGCGTCCATGTAGTCGAGCAGGCGGACGTTCCACGAAGAACTGCCCGGCGTGCGCTGGGTGACGCCGTAGGCAACCACCTCGCCCTTGCCGTTGCCGGGCGTCGCCAGACTGTCGACCGCATCGGCGATGATGCGACGTAGCACGTAGTCGTCCGGATTGGGCGTGTTCGCCACCAGGGGATCCGCGGCGTTGTCGTCCATGAAGTAGGTGATGCGTTCGCCCGGACCGATGGTGCCGTCGAGATCGACGTCGTTCACGAACGTGACCCGGAACTCGCTGGCGGTCTCGATCGGCGCATAGCTCTCCGGGTCGACGGCCCAGCCGGCAGCCCGGAGATCGCGCTGCATCAGCTCGAGCGCCGCGCGACCGTTCTGCTGGGCCTCGGCCAGCGTCATGCCGAGGCGCTGCGAGCGGTTGGTCCGTACCACGACCTGGTTGATCACGAGCCCGATCACGCCGAGGATGAACAGCCCGACCAGCATCTCCGCGAGTCCGAAGCCCGTGGCCCGTCCTCGACCTGCCAGCCCCTGCTGCCCGACCCCGACGTGCTGTGTCCGTGTCTTGGTGCTCTTCATGGCGGTCACCGTAGGGGTGTCACGTAGGTGGTGAGGGTGGCCTCCTTGACGCCGGTCGACGTGTTCCAGGAGGAGGTCAGGACGATCATCTTGCTCTTCGGCACCGGGATGCTGTCGGTGATCGTCCAGACGAGGTTGTAGCCGTCCTCGGTGGAGGTGTAGGTGCCCGCGGCCAGGGCCGTGGACGTGAACTCGCTGGCGCGGAGCGCGTCGACGCGACGCTGCGCCACCTCGACGGCGTTGGTGCGCACCTGCCCCTGGCGGGTGTGCATCAGCGCCACGGGGATGAGCTGCGCGGCCGAGAGCAGGCCGATCGCCAGGATGGACATGGCGACCATGACCTCGACCAGGCTGAACCCGTCGGTGCGCGACGCCTGCCGCGCGCGCCGTCGACCTCTGCCCGGCAGACGCGGCCGTTGCCGGCCGGGGGTACCTGGCAGACCTCGATACGCGTCTCGCTTCGTGAGTCCCGGTTGCATGGTGACGACCTCCACTCCGCGCTAGCGCATACCCGGCCGGGGCGTGCGCGGACCCCGATCAGTCGATCTTGACCTGTCCCGTCGGCGCCAGCACGGTGAGCCGCTTCTCACCGCCCGAGTCGTGCGTGATGTCGATCGATCCCGACTCGTTGGCGCTACCGTTCGGCTGGAAGATGACGCGGCTCGTGGTGAACCCGCCGTCGCCGGCGTTGTGCATGCTGACCCCGTCAGGCAACGCGAAGGGGCCGTCGCGGGGCTCGCCGGCGTCGGGCAGGCCGTTGCCGTTCGTGTCGCAGACGATGATGTAGAGCTGCTGGACCTCGTTCCAGATGAAGACGTGCGGGACGCCCAGCGACACCGCCTTCTGGCGCGTGATCCGCAGGTGGCCGGCGAGCTCGTCGGTGGCGCCCACGAGCTCGTTGCTGTCGCCGAGCCGGTGAAACGCCGGCACGCTGGTGGCCAGCGCGATGCTCAGCACGACGAGCGCCACGGTGAGCTCGATCAGCGAGTGGCCGGCCTCGAGCCGACGTCTGCCGGCGAGCGCCCGCACAGCCGCGCCATGGCGGCCGCGGGAAGCCGGCTGATGCACGGTCCGTGTTGCAGAGTGAGATGGCCCCGTGTCTCGTTGTGCGAGGCCGGCCGGGGCAGCTCGCCCGGGGCAGTGCTTGTCTCCCATCTCGGCCTCCAGCGTCGAGTCGCCGACGTGGCAACGCGTTGCGGTCTTCGACCAACCTCGAGCAGGGCTCGGAGCGGCCGGGGACCGGGTCCTTCCGCGATCACAGTGCCAGCGAGTCGAGCAAGTGGCGCTCCATGACGTCGCCGGGCCCCAACCTACGGGTGTTCCGCTCTGGCCAGACGGACACCTGGATCGGTCGATGGCGTGGCGTCGGGGAGAGCGCACGACCGGCGGTCGGGGGTGCGCCGGGGCCTGGGGCGACTCGCCCCGCGCGGATGGCACGGTGCTCGCAAGTGCGGCGGCGAGATCCTGTCGTGCGCCGCGACCAGCGTCCCGACCGGACGTGACCCGTGGCGCCTGCTGCGAGGAGGTGACACCATGCAACGAGAGCGTCGAGACGCCGGGACGGCTGTCGTCCTGGCGTGTGGTCTCGGCATGGCGCTCGGGGTCCTGGCCGGCTGTGACGGTTCGGGCAGCTCGGTGGCGGTCCCCGGGGGAGATCCTGATGCGGCGCGACTGTCGATCGAGATGACGGACGCGCCCTTCCCCTACGAGATGGTGGAACGGGCGGATGTGCTGATCGACTCGGTCTCGGTCCGCATCGAGGCCCTGGAGCCGGAGTCGTCCGGGTTCGTGAGCGTCTCCCGCGAATCGCAGAGCCTGAACCTGCTCGAGCTGCAGAACGGGGTGACGGCCGCCATCGCCGAGGCGGAGGTCCCTGTCGGCGTCGTCGAGCAGATCCGCCTGCACGTGGGGCAGGCCTCCGTGACGCTCGCCGACGGACGCGAGTTCGAGCTCACCATTCCCAGCGGCGATCGCAGCGGGATCAAGATCTTCCCGTCACCGCCCTTCGAGGTGGCGGGTGCCATCCCGACCGGCGTGCTGCTCGACTTCGATGTCAGCCGCTCCTTTCATCCGGTCCCGAGCGGTGCGCGGCGCGTGGAGGAGGTGGAGAGCTTCACCTTCCGGCCGAGCCTGAAAGCGGTGCTCCTCGAGACGAGCGGATCGATCGAGGGGACCGTCTGGGACGACGGCTGGACGCCAGGCTATCCGGCCGACGACATCCCGCTGCCCGACGCGGCGGTCACCGTCTACCGGATCGAGGAGGAGGTCGCCAGCACGGCCTCCGGCGAGGGCGGTGACTTCGTCGTCATGGGGCTCGACGCGGCCGAGTACCGGATCGAGTCGACCCGCGGCGGCTACCTGCCGGCCGCGGCGGCCGTCACCCTCGTGGCCGGCTCGCAGCCACCGAGGGTGGAGCTGCGGATGACCCCCGACTTCTTCTAGCCCGGGCAGTGAGTCCGGGCGCTCGCCCCGCGCGCAGGCGCCGGGACGCACCGAAACAGGATGGAGCCAGCCCCTCGCGGGGCTGGCTCC
>JASFRE010000461.1:0-3942 GCA_050115055.1 Candidatus Eiseniibacteriota bacterium
TCCCTCGAGTCGCTGCAGGCCGGCCACGCTGCCCACTACGCCGAGCTCCGACCGGAGGCCTACCCGACGAGCCTCGCCAACCCCGCGCATGCCGTGGCGCTCTTCGGCGACCGGTTCGGTCAGCTCTTCGCCTTCACGAACCTGCTCTTCCGGCAGTTCATCCGCTTCGCGCTGACCGGCCAGATCCACCGCATGGAGCGCTGGAACCGCTGCTTCATCGAGCTCGCCGCACAGCTCGACCAAGATCCGCACGACTACGAGGCGCTGCGCACGGTGATCACCCGTCCGCTGGCTTATCCCGAGCTCCCGGCCGAGGAGATCGATCTCAGGGAGGCGATCGATCCGGCCTTCTCGTACTTCGGCGACCTCGTCGAGCACGCCGATCTCGACGACCCGCGCTACCTGTACCGCTACCCGGCCTGCATCCAGGATCACGACCTGCGCTTCGCGCGCTTCATGCGCGACTATCCCGAGGCGGATCTGCGACGCCTGGCGCGCCTGATCGCCGAGGGATACGTGCGGGGCTTCGAGATGGAGGGCAAGGCGCTCGACACACGCTCGACGGTGCGCGTGTTCTACCGGATCGGCCAGGAGCGTCTGGTGCGCCGGCTGGTGGAGGAGCTGCGCGAGCGCCGCCTCGAGCCGATCCTGAGCGACGCCGAGGCGACCCTGGCCAGCCGCCAGTACGCCTACGATCACCGGTTCGACGTGGCGCTCTACCTCGACGAGGGGTTCATCGAGCGCCAGCTCGAGGTCCGGGGTCAGGCCTTCGAGCGCCTCGCGGACGAGACCGCCGCCTTCTCCGGCGCCATCATCATCCAGAGCTTCGGCGAGCCGCCCTTCGCGCCGGCCGCGAACCCGGCGGCGCCGAGCCTCGACGCGGCCCAGCAGCGGCTCTTCCAGCGCCACCAGCACGCGCAGATGGAGCTCCGCAACCGCTACCTGCCCAGGAGCGAGACCAGCTTCACGATCATCGCCTTCCCGACGCCGGAGATCGGTGACCGCTTCGAGGAGATCTTCGCGGACACGGTCGCGGTCAACGCCCTCGACCCCGGGGTCTACACCGGCATCCAGCAGGCGATGATCGACGTCCTCGACCGGTCCGACCACGTGCACGTGCGCGGCCGCGGCGACAACGCGACCGACCTCGTCGTCAAGCTGCACGCGCTGGCCGATCCGGACCGCCAGACGAACTTCATCAACTGCGGGGCCGACGTCAACATCCCGGTCGGCGAGGTCTTCACCTCGCCGCGGCTCACCGGTACGAGCGGTGTCCTCCACGTCGAGGAAACCTACCTGCGCGGCCTGCGCTACGACCAGCTGCGTCTCACCTTCGAGGACGGCCACGTCACCGCCTACGACTGCGCCAACTTCGAGACACCGGAGGAGAACGCTGCGTACGTCCGGGAGAACCTGCTCTTCCCGCACGACACGCTGCCGCTCGGCGAGTTCGCGATCGGCACCAACACGCTGGCCTACGTCATGGCGCGACGTCACCGGATCCTCGGCCTGCTGCCGATCCTCATCACCGAGAAGATGGGCCCGCACTTCGCGATCGGTGACACCTGCTTCGCCCACGAGGAGGAGCGCCCGGTCTTCAACCCCCTCGACGGCAAGGAGATGGTGGCGCGCGACAACGAGCGGAGCGCCAGGCGACGCGAGGATCCGCAGGCCGCCTACACCGGACGGCACACCGACATCACGCTGCCGTATGCGTCGATCGGCTCGATCACCGCCGTCACCGCGGCGGGCGAGCGTACGGCGCTGATCCGCGACGGGCGCTTCGTCCTGCCGGGCACCGAGGCCCTGAACGAGGCGCTCGATCGCGCGCCGGAGCCGTCGGATCCGGCCCTGGACGCGGCGCGACCCGTGGGCTAGCCTTAGGTGTAGGACCTGGTGTGTGATGGAGTCCGGGCCGCGCCGCTGCGCGGCCCCTCCCCGGCCAGAGGGCAGGAGAGATGACGCACCCCACGATGCGCCTCGCCGGCACCGCGATCCTCCTGGTCGTGCCGGTCCTGGCAGGCTGCTACACCGTCCTGAACCACCCCAGGCCGGCGACCGACGCGATGCTCCTGGAGGACGGCGAGATGGCGCCTGGCGACGGCGTGCACGGCGACCTCGCGGCGCTCGGCTGGGGTGACGCGACCGACGAGTGCATGCGCTGCCACGTCGGCCATGCCGGCCACGGGCTCGACGCCATCGGCCGCCGCACCGATGCGCTGGACCGCACGGGCTACGACTGGCAGCAGTACGACTCGCGCTGGCAGACCACGTATGGCCACTGGTACGGACATCTGCCAGGCTCCTGGATCGACTACTACTACCGGTACGACCCCTACGCCTACGACCCGTGGTATGGCTATCACGGTCCCTACGTGACGCACGGTGGCGGCTATGGCGGTGGCGGCAGCCACTCGGGCGGCGCCAGCAGCGAGCCGCGCGAGACCGGCACCCGCCACCTGTGGGGGCGGGGAGGCGTCCGCACACAGGCCCCGGCGGCCGACGGCAGCGGCGACCCCGGCAGCGGCGACATCGGCTCGACCTCGACGACGACGACCACCACCACCGGTGAGCGGACGACACCCGCCGGCGGCGGCGTGTCGCGCCCCAGCGGCAGCGAGCCGTCGCGCGCCGAGCCGGCGGCCGGCGACGAGGAGCGCGGCGAGCGTCATCTCTGGGGTCGCGGCCGCCGATGACCCCTGCGGCCCGGATCGCCCTGTCGCTCGTGGCAGCGGTCGCCGGCGCATGCGCAGGTCTCGCTCCCGCCATGGTGGCCGCGCAGCCGGGGGGCTTCGTCCCCGAGATCCCGCTCACCGCGTCCACCGGCATCGGCGCGCGCAGCATGGGCATGGGAGGCAGCGGCATCGCCGCTGCCGTCGATCTGAGCGCCCTCCACCTGAATCCCGCCGCACTCGCCCTCGTCGGTCGCACCGAGTTCGACCTGACGATGCTGCACCGCGTCGTCGGCGTCGAGACCGAGATCGCGGACGGTGGACGCGAGTCCAGCGACCTCGCCAAGCTGCGTCTCAACCTCGCCGGCTTCGCCTACCCGTTCCGCACCTACCGCGGCAGCCTGGTCATGGCGGGCGCCATCTCGCGTCCGCGCGTCCTCGATCGGGACGTGCGCCGCTCTCTCGCCGACGGGCGCGAGTACGAGTTCGAGCGCGGCGGGGTGCTCGACTGGCGGGCCGGCCTCGCGGTCCTGGTCGCCCCTGACCTGGCCGTCGGCGGCGCCCTCGCCTACCTCTCCGGCAGCAGCGACCGCGACTTCACCCAGGAGTCGGGCTCCGCCCTGCTCCGCGTCCGCGACGACGCGTCGCTGCGCGGCTGGACGGGCGCCCTCGGCGTGCTGGCGACCGCCGGCCGGCGTGTGCGGCTCGGGGCGACCCTCTTCCTCCCCGAACACTATCGCTTCGAGGGCACGCAGCGCGTCACCGAGCGCGGCGCGGGAACCGACACCACCACCACGGTGCGGTTCATCGACGAGGTCGACCTGCCGTTCGCGTTCGGCGCCGGCGTGGCGCTGACCCTCGACCACGTCGTGCTGACCGTCGATGCGCGGCGCACCGACTGGCGCGAGATCGACTTCGCCGGTCCGCTCAAGCTCGGCGACCGTGACGCCTACCGCGCCACCACGTCCTGGCACGTCGGCGCCGAGGTCTACCTGCCCTGGGCGCCCATGCGCGTGCGCGCCGGCTACCTGCACGATCCGCTCCCCTACCTCCTGCTGCCCGACTTCGGCGGCGATCCCAGCAACACGATCTTCGCCGAGCAGACCGAGGAGCGTGCCGCCTGGTCGTTCGGGGCCGGCACCCTGGTCGGCGACAACGTCTCGCTGGACCTGTCGGTGGTGGTGGGCGGCTTCCGGCGCGCGACGGCGGCCTACGTCGAGGAGGTCGACGCGACCCGCGTGCTGATCACCTTCGGCTACCGGAGCTGACG
>JASFRE010000462.1:0-3940 GCA_050115055.1 Candidatus Eiseniibacteriota bacterium
GCGGAGCGGATCCTCGTCGAGCGCGTCGTCCTCGAGGAGCCCGGCCGGCAGCGGGCGCCCGAGCACGGCCGCGCGGTCGAGCTTGAGGAGGCTGGCAGCGACCTCGTTCATGGCCAGCACACGCCCCTCGGCATCGACCGCCACGAGGCCATCCACCATGCTCTCGAGCACGTTGTCCCGGAAGCGGATCGCCTCCACCAGGCGTCGGGTGAGGCGAGCGTTCTCGAGCACCGTCCCGACCGTGACACCGAGCGACTCGAGGAGTGCCAGATGGTCACCGTCGAGCGGCTCCTCCCGGTAGCGGCCGAGCACCAGCAGTCCGGGCACCTGCCGGAGATCGACGGCGACGTGAGGGACCGGCTCGCCACCCAGCCGCCCCGGTTCAAGATGCCCCTCCCCGCCATGCAACCTGCACGTGCCCTCGGCCGGCTCGCGACCGATCGGCAGGACGGAGAGCACGCGCAGCCGCTGGCCGGCGGGGCCGGCAACGACCTCGGCCGCCCGTACGCCGGTCAGGTGGATCGAGCGGTGACGCTCGAGGACCGCCCGCAGCGGGTTCATTGACCCATCGAGATCGAGGGCGTGCTCGCACTCCTCGGCGCGCCCGTCGACATCGCGATGGACCAGCGGCCCCTCGAGGCGGCCGGCGCCGTCGCGCGCGGCGAGACCGAGGAAGACCCAGTCGAGGCGGAAGGCGCCACGCACGAACTGGCAGAGCGAGGTCAGGGCCGGCCCCGGCTGCTCGGCGACCAGCAGCACGGAGAGCACCTCGGTCAACGCCGCCAGGAGGGTCGTGGTCTCGATGACGCGCCGGCGGTTGCGCTCCAGCTCGAAGACCAGCGAGTCCGCAGCCGCCAGGAGCGACTCCATCGGCTTCTCGCCGGCCGGGATGTCGAGCGGCTGCAGTCCGGAGAGCGCTCGGACCTCGTCGATGCGACGGATCAGTTCGCCCAGGCGCCGCGAGTCGGGTGCACGCATGGGCGCTCGGGGGGGCAAGGAGCATGCCGTCAGCCGGCGGTCCGTCGCATCGATCCGGGACACTGCGGGTGGCACCGCCACTGCCGTCCGAACATCCGCGGGCCCGGCAGCATCGCTGCTACCGGGCCCGAGGAGGGAGTCGCTCCGACGGCCGGTCACCGGCCGGTCGGGTGGGGGGCATCGCGAGCCGGTCGAGCGGCCACCGCCGGCCCTCGCACCCCCTGGCCTATCGAGACCTCGCCCTGAGCAGGACGAAGGTCCCGAGCAGCATCACGCCGCCGAGGACCATGATCCCCGGCGTGCGATAGCGCGTGACGACAGGTTGGACTAGTCGGGGCATGCGAAACATGTTGGAAAGAAGAGGTGCGGCGGGCGCAGGAACTTCCGTCTCCCCCGTCGGCGCCTGCGCCACAACCGCACCGTCCGAACCCTCGGATCCCGGCAGGCGCGACAGGATATCGTCGCCATCGATGCCGAGAACCATGGCCACCGCGACCAGCAGCAGCGCCACCACCAGGGCGCGGGTCACGAAGCCGAGCAATCCACTGCCGCCGCGCGGCGCCGCGGCCGCCGGCAGGTACCCGGGCCCCTCACCTGCGGCCAGCACGACGCCGTCGGCGGCCGATCCGGTCAGAGTCCCCTCGAGCTTGTTCAGGAAGATGTAGAGCACGTGCCACTCGCGGACCAGCGAATCGCGCTCGGTCGCGTCGAGCGTCGCGGCGTCACCCAGCCCGCTCATGCGGTTCATGAGCTCGGTCATGTCCCGCATGGCGGCGAGTGCCTCCTGCTCGAGCGCCCGCGAGCCGTGGACCTGGCCGAGCACCGGCAGCTCGAGCGCGATGTGTGACTTGGTGGCCAGGAAGGCGCGCTCGAGCCGGGCCGGCGGGCGCGTGTCGGCGTCGAACCAGGGCTCGAGCGCGGTGCGGAAGCACTGCCAGCGCCCGGCCAGCCTGCGAATCCGTCGGCGATCCGACCATCGTCTGAACATCTTCATGACACCTTGACCTCCACCGACCTGCCACCGGGGCAAGCGGTCGTGCGCAGCGCGGGGAGCACTCACCACCAGACGCGCATGAACAGCACGTTGCGCTTCTCGATCTCGATCTCGCGGGAGCTGGTAGACGGTCGCGCACCGTCGCGGAGCACCACATGATCCGCGGTGATGCGCATGAGCTGACCCTCCTCCGCCTCGCCGCTCCGTGAGTAGACGCGCGCAAAGCTGCGCGACTCCGCGCCCCGGGCCCAGTCCTCGAGCCCGTTCACCTGCTCGGCGACGTAGACGACGCCGGGCCCGGGCTGCGGGTGCTGGTACTGATAGGTGCGGCTCGCCGAGCTGCAGGAGACGGCCAGAACCGCCAGCACAGCACAGGTCGCGAGCAGCACACCGCGCATCACCGGTGAGCGCCGGGATCCCGTCCCCGGCGTGCCGATCTTCCCGTCGGGTCTCCGTCTCATGGTCTCCCCCTCCTCTCGCCGACCGTTCGCCCCGGCCGATCGTCCTCAGCGCCCCATCTCGGTGAACAGCCGGGCGACGCCGATCAGCGCCGGCCCCAGCACGACCAGGAAGAGCGCCGGGAAGATGCAGAAGGCGAGCGGGAAGACGATCTTTACCGCCGTCTTCGCCGCCTGCTCTTCCACCTGCTGGCGCCGCTGCGTGCGGGCCGTGTCGGCCTGCGTCCTGAGCGCGCGCGAGATCGACGTGCCGAGCCGTTCCGTCTGGGCGAGGATCGCCACCAGCGCAGCGACCTCCGGCACGCCCGTGCGCTCGCTCAGGTTCCTGAGCGCCTCGCGTCGCGGGATCCCGGCCTGCACCTCCCGCGACACGGTCAAGAGCTCGCCTCCGAGGATCGGGTTCCGACTGCTGATCTCGGCCGCCACGCGGATGAGCGCCGCATCCAGGCCGAGCCCGGCCTCGAGGCAGACCACCACGAGGTCGAGAACGCCTGGCAGCCCCTCGGCGATCCTCCGCTGCCGCTCGTTCGCCCTCAATCGAACGGCGACGGCCGGCAGAGTCAGCAACACGTATCCCCAGAGGCAAGTCGCCGCGATCGCCAGGGTCGCCGGCGGGCGGGTGGTCTGAATCCAGACCAGTGCTCCGCCGACCCCGAGCAGGGCGATCGCGAGCTGCAACGTGCGAAGAACCAGGAGCGCCGATGCCGAACGGAAGCCGGCATGGCGCAGCGTCTGCTCCATGGCACCGCCGCGCTTCCAGCCGACACGGCTGCCGATCTGCTCGGCCCAGACGGTGCCGAGCTGTCCCCAGCGCGCCAGCGGCCGGCGCCGGGCGGCGGCCTCGGGCCGGAGCGCGGCGAGACGCGTGTCGACCTCGGAGCGCACCGGGTAGGCCAGGCGCCAGAGTCCGAGCACCAGGAGCACGGTCGCCAGGAAGACCGGCAGGGCGATCTCGAGGAAGAGCGGCGGCAGACTCATGCTCGTACCCTCACGATCCGCCGGATCCACAGGAACCCGGCGAGCTGCATCAGGACGGCGACGGCGATTGCCATGCGCCCCGGTGTCGTGAACAGCAGCGGCCGCATGTACTCCGGGTTGATGATCGCCAGCAGACCGCCGACGATCACCGGCAGCGCGGCGAGGACGATCCCGGACAGCCGGCCCTCGGCGGTGATCGCCCGCACCTGCCCGAGCAGCTGGAAGCGCGCACGGATGGTACGCGCCAGGCTCTCGAGCACCTCGGCGAGATTGCCGCCGGTCTCCGACTGGATGAGCACCGAGATCGCGAACAGGTGCAGGTCGGGATGATCGACCCGGCTCAGCAGGCGCTCGAGGCACTCCCGGTGGCTCAGGCCCACCCGGTACTCCTCGGCCATGGTGTGGAACTCGCTGGCGACCGGGTCGGGAAGCTCCTCGCCCACCAGCCGCACGGCGGCCGAGTAGGCGTGTCCGGCCCGCAGGCTACCCGCCATCAGCCCGAGCGCCGCCGGCAGCTGTTCGGAGAACTGCT
>JASFRE010000463.1:0-3939 GCA_050115055.1 Candidatus Eiseniibacteriota bacterium
TCCGTTCCTGCCCGAGGGTCTGTCACTGGACGGCACCGCCGCCCTGACGCTCGACGCCGGGCTGGCGCCTGACGGTGCCCTCGATGTCCGGCTCGACGTCGGCATCGGACCGGGACGGCTGACGGCCACCCTGGCCGATACCACCCAGGCCCTCGACTTCGCATGGTCGCTGGCCGCCACCGCCGGCGCGGATGGTGTCGAGGTCACGCTCGGCGCCGATCTCGATCACGTCACTGGCACGCGCTTCGGGACCGTCGCCGCCGAGCTGGCGCTGCCGGAGTTCACGTCACTCGCCGATACCGCGACGGTCCGCACGCAGCCGCTCACCGCCACCGCGAGCATCCAGGTCGTGGACCTGAGCCCGGTCGCGGTGCTGGTGCCTGACCTCGGCCGGCTCGCGGGACGACTCCAGATCGACGCCGAGGCCGCCGGCACGGTCGGCGAGCCGACCGTCGACGCCACGGTGGCGCTCGTGGACGGGGCGGTCGACGTGCCGGACGCGGGCCTCGAGGTCCGGGACATCCAGCTCGCGGTCCAGGGCAACGAGCGCGGCGTGGTCGAGCTCACCGGCTCGGCGCGCTCCGGGGGCGGCGCGCTCGAGCTGTCGAGCAGCTCCAGCTTCGGAGCGCTCGAGCAGCGTCGGGCGACGGTGCAGATCCGTGGCAACCGCTTCGAGGTCATGAACACGCGTGAGATCCGCGCCCTCGTGTCGCCGGATCTCGAGGTCGAGATCAACGGCGATCGCGTCGAAGTGGGCGGCTCCATCACCATCCCGCTCACCACGGTCCACCTGAAGGAGGTCCCGCCCGGCGCGGCGCCCCGCTCCGGGGACGTCATCCTGGTCGACGCGGAGAGCGACGAGACGCCACCGCCGGTCGACGTCTTCGCCGATCTGCGCGTCGCGCTCGGTGACAGCGTCTCCTTCCAGGGCTTCGGGCTCACGGCCCACATGGTGGGACAGCTCCGGGTGTTCCAGGAGCCCGGGAAGGCACCGACCGCGACCGGTGAGATCGAGGTACGAAACGGTTCCTACAAGGCCTACGGACAGGATCTCACCATCGGCCGGCAGGAGGACTCGGGGACCAACCGCGACGAGGCCGCCCGCATCATCTTCGCCGGCGGACCGGTCGACAATCCGGGGCTCGACCTGCGCGCCTATCGCGTGGCCGATGACGGTGTCGTCGCCGGTCTGGCGATCGGCGGCACCGCCAAGCAGCCGGAGATCACGCTGTTCTCCGAGCCGGCGATGCCCCAGGGTGACGCGCTCGCCTACCTGATGCTGGGTCACCCCCTCGGCGAGGGCGGCGGCGGCGGCGACGAGGACCTGCTGACCGGCGCGGCGACCAGTCTCGGCCTGAAGGGCGGCAACCTGCTGGCCCGCAGCCTGGGCAGCAAGGTCGGGCTGGACGAGGCCGGCATCGAATCCGAGGGCAGCTACAAGGAGGCAGCCTTCGTCGCCGGCAAGTACCTGACGCCGAGCCTGTACGTCAGCCAGAGCATCGGGCTCTTCGACCGCGTCAGTGTCTTCCGCCTGCGTTACCTGCTGTCGAGCAACTGGACGGTCGAGGCGGAGACCGGCCAGGGCACCGGGACCGACGTGCTGTACCGGATCGAGCGCGGCGAGTAGCTCGTAGCCGGCGCGACCTCGCGCCCTGGACGACCGGTCCGTTCCACGACGTGACGGCGGCGTGGCCGCTACCGGCGGGTGATCAGACCGTCGCGCCGCATCCTGTCGACGATGATGGCGGCGTTGGATTGCACCAGATCGTCCAGATCGCGGGGATCGAAGGTCTCCGTCCGCACCTGCCAGTCGAGCCGGCCGTTCTCCAGGTCGTAGAGGTTGGCCACGATGAGGTAATACGAGGTCTCGTAGGCGTAGACCGGATCCTGCGTCCGGGTCGTCACCCTGACCCACGAGCGGAGCGCCGCATCCCACTCCATCCGCGAGGTTTCCCGGACCTCCGGCTGGACGACCTCCTGTCGCCTCTCGAAGTCCTCGAGCGACACGACGAGCGCACTGCCAAAGCCCTGCTCGTGGAGGAAGGCGCGGATAGCCTCCGTATCCAGATCATCATCGACCCGGCCGTCCTGGTTCTTGTCGTAGTACGACGACGGCAGGATGCCGCGCACCGAACGCGCATCCACCCCGTCCTTGGTCAGGGCGTCAACCAGCGCCGCGTTGCTCGCCTGCCGCTGGGCCGGGGTACCGGTGCTTGCCAGGACGACGATCGGGGTCGGGGCGGTGCCAACCACTTCGGGAGAACGCCAGCTCTCGCGTGCGATCGTCTTGGGAGAGCAGCCGCCGAGCGATCCGGCGGACGCGGCGACGATGGCCACCAGCGCCGCAAGTGCGATGGATGATTGCGATGAGCCTGAAATGACGTTCATCATGAATCCTCGATCCCGTGCTCGGCCTCTCGACCATGGCGTTGCCGCGACGGCCCGGTGGGTAGCGGTCGCCATTCTCCTGGCCGCCGAGGCGACCGTCAAGGGCCTTGCTTGAACCCCTGACACGCAACCGGCGTTGGTGGCACGCAACGGTGTCGGTCGGGATGCTCGCCCGCACGCTGGTGGGGACCCGGTGAGACGGTCGCGTCACGCTGCACCGGGAAGGCGCCGGGCAGGAGCCACGGGCCACCGGTGAGGGTCGCGGCGGGCTGGATGTTCGGCTGGCAGGTGATGGGGTGCGGTCAGACACATGCTGCGATCGCCCCGGGTTCATGCTCACGTTCACGCTCACGCTCATGACCGGCGGTATGTGTCGCCGCGCCCGGCTTCTCGAACAGGTAGTGCGACACGATCCACTCCTCCCCGCCGCCGTATCCCCAGAGCTCGGCGCAGGCCATGAAGAAGACGCGCCAGTTGGCGAGCCAGCGCCGCGCCTGCTGCGGGCCACGCTCCACCGCCAGCGCCGCGAGCACCTGGTCGCGTCGCCGATCGAGGTTCACGAGCCAGGCCTCGGCCGTCCGTTCGTAGTGACGGCCATCGACGCGCCAGTGGTCGATGACCCGGAGGTCGCGCTGGAAACGCAGCAGCAGGTCGTCCGACGGCATGATGCCACCGGCGAAGAAGTAGCGCGCGATCCAGTCGTCGGGGTCCTCCACCTCGAAGGCGTACGGGAAGCGGCTGTGACTGAACACGTGCACGAACAACAGCCCCGATGGCCGGAGCCAGCCGGCGATCTTCGCGAGCAGCCGCTCGTAGTTCTTCATGTGCTCGAACATCTCGATCGACACGACGCGGTCGAAGCGCCGCTCGGTGTCGAACTCGGCGACGTTGGCGGTCACGATCTCGACGTTGTCGAGGCCGCCCTCCCGGCAGCGGCGCAGGATGTGGTCGCGCTGCGCGGTCGAGTTGGACAGCCCGACGATCCGCGCACGTGGATAGCGCCGTGCCAGCCAGAGGGTCAGCGAGCCCCAGCCACACCCGAGATCGAGCAGATCCATGCCGTCGGCGAGCCGTGCCCGCTCGGCATAGAGCTCGAGCATGCGCTCCTCCGCCGTGCCGAGTTCGGTGACGCCGTCAGGCCAGTAGGCGCAGCTGTACTTGAGGTGCGGGCCGAGCACGGCGTCGAAGAAGGCCGGCGGCACCTCGTAATGCTGCGCGTTGGCGGCGTCGGTGTGGACGGCGATCGGACTCGAACGCAGTCGGGCGACGAGCGCGCGCCGGCGTTCGTCCCGCGCCTCGATCCCGCCGCGACGCTCGCGCTCGAGGGTCTGGCGGATGAAGCGGCGGATCCCGATCCGGATCAGCCAGTCCGGAAGCAGCCGGCGTTCGATGAACGGTTGATACCACATGGTCAGCCTCGCTACGGGTTCGCCCTGCGTGGGAACCAGGGCACGAAGGCGCTGGTCTCTCGCTGGTAACGCCGGTAGTCGTCACCCCGCGAGCGCAGCGCCTGCTGCTCGGCGGGCGGAATGCCGGTCACCCAGACCAGCA
>JASFRE010000464.1:0-3937 GCA_050115055.1 Candidatus Eiseniibacteriota bacterium
CTCGACGGCGGCGCCGCGCTCGACGGCGGCGCCGCGCCCGGGCGTGTCGCCGCGTCACGCAGGGCGACTGCCGGCAACTCGGCGCCCGGCGTGACCGCCTCGACCCGCACGTGCACGAGCTCGAGGACGCGGCGTCGATCGGCGTGGCCGAAGCGTCGCTCGTGCTCGCGATGGAAGCGCCCGATGGAGTCGTCCTCCAGCGGCACCTGCAGCTCGTGAGACTGGCCACGGTAGCGAAGGTCGAGGTGCACCGCGGTGCGCGGCGGTGGCTGGCCGCTCGCCGCCGCGTCTCGCCGGGCCGCCGCCACCAGCGGCGCCGCGAGCGCCTCCAGCTGCGCGCGATCGAGCGCGGCGTCGACCTCGCGCAGCAGCGCCCGCACGTAGTCGCGACGGGCGTCGGCGAGGGCCAGACCGATCGCCGACAGGACGCCGGGACAGGGCGGCACGACGACGGTCTCGATGCCGAGGGCCGCGGCGAGGGCGGCGCCGTGCAGCGGCCCGGCGCCGCCGAAGCAGACCAGAGCGTGGCCGCGCGGATCACGCCCGCGCCGCGTCGAGATGACGCGCAGCGCCCGTGCCATCGCCGCCTCGACCGCGGCGAGGGCGGCCGCCGCCGCGCGCTCCGGCGAGACACCGAGCGGCGCCGCCAGCGCCGCGAAGGCGGCCCGCACCCGCCCGGCGATGTCGGCTGCGGACGCGGCGTGCGATGGATCGTCGCGCCTCCGGGCCGACGGATCCCCCGGCGAGGTCACGCCGGTCACCGTCTCGAGGGCGCCGAGCGTGGCGAAGGTGGCGGCCGGGATGCGACCGAGGAGCAGGTTGGCGTCGGTCACCGTCGGTCGCTCGCCGCGTCCGTAGGCGATCGGCCCGGGGTCGGCACCGGCGCTCTGCGGCCCGACCCGGAGCACGCCGGCATCGTCGAGACGGATGATCGAGCCGCCGCCGGCGCCCACGGTATGGATGTCCACCGACGGGAAGGCTACCGGCAGGCCGGCCACCATCGCCTGACCGGTGGTCGGGATGCTCTCCTCGACCAGGCAGACATCGGTCGATGTGCCCCCCATGTCGAGGGTCAGGAACCGCGTGATCCCGAGATCGGCGGCGACCCGTCGGGCGCCGAGGACGCCGCCGGCCGGCCCGCTCAGCAGGCAGGCCGCCGGCAAATGGGCGGCGGTGTCGAGATCGAGGCTGCCACCGTTCGAGGCCATGACCCGCCACCGGGGACGCGGGGCACGGGCGGCAAGACCTCGCAGGTAGCGGCTCATGGCCGGCGCCACGTAGGCGTTGGCCGCCGTGGTGCTCGTCCGCTCGTACTCGCGGAAGACCGGCAGCACACGCGACGACAGGGAGAGCTCCCACGGACCGTCCCGCAGCGCCGCCTCGACCGCGCGCTCGGCGGCGGCGTCGGCGTAGCTGAACAGCAGGCAGACGGCGACGGCCTCCGCACCGGCCTCGACGAGCGCCGCGCGCAGGGCCGCGAGCTCGGCGGCGTCGGGCAGCGGCCCGTCGGCGCCCGGCTCGAGCGGTGCCGGGATACCGAGGCGCCGGGTGCGCGGCACCAGGGGCTCGACGCGCCGGGGCTCGAGCGCGTAGGGATCCGGCCGCGCCTGGCGGCCGATCTCGATCACGTCCTCGAAGCCGCGTGTCGTGACCAGCGCCAGGCGAGCGCCGCGTCGCTCCAGCAGCGCGTTGGTCGCGACCGTCGTGCCGTGCACGACGTGCGGGCTTCCGTCGATCGCACCGCCCAGCGCACGCAACACCGCCTCGCCCGGATCGCGTGGCGTCGACAGCACCTTGCGCACCCGGAGCCGGCCGCCCACCCAGGCGACCAGATCGGTGAAGGTGCCGCCGGTGTCGATGCCGATCGCCGTCGCTGCGGCGAGCTCCATCCCGTCGTCGCCATCGTCGCCGCCAGCCGCACCGGACCGGCGCGGCGGCCGGGGTCGCTCCCGATCGGCATCGTCAGTCGGCATCGTGAGCCAGCATCCTCCTGCGTCGTGCGGTGACGCCCGTCCCCGGTCAGCACCCGCCGGCCAGCAACCCCTCCAGGGCGCGCGCATCGGTGACCGGTGCCTGGCAGCTCCGATCGGTGCAGACGTAGGCGGCCGGCTGCCCGTCGACCGGCAGGCGGCCGCCGACCAGCGCGGAGAGCGCCGGCGGGGCCGCGGCGGCGGAGGGGTCGGCGTGCAGCGTCACCGTGTGCGGCAGGAACCGACGGTCGACGGCAGCGCGGAGCTCCCGGGTGCGCGGATCGGCGAGCGGCCCGGCGATCACCACCTCGCGGGACGGCTCGACGAGCAGGTCCACCACCTGCAGGAGCTGTCCGAAGCCACCCGGCGCCTGCTGGACGAGCGGCACCATGCCCCGCACGATGGTGCGCGCCCGCTCCTGGTGACCGTCGTCCGCACACATACGCCCCAGGCGGACGAGCGCCGCCGCCGCCACCGAGTTGCCGGCCGGGATGGCGCTGTCGTAACCGACGCGCGAACGCGCCACGAGCTCCTCGTGATCGTCGGCCGTGACGAAGTAGGCGCCGCCGGCGTCGTCCCAGAAGTGTTGATCGAGGACGGCGACGAGCTCGATCGCCCACTCGAGCCATCGCGCCTCGAACGTGGCCTCGTAGAGATCGATGAGGGCGTCGGCCAGGAAGCTGTGATCCTCGAGATAGCCGGGCAGCCGCGAGCGCCCGGCGCGCCGCGTCCGGAGCAACCGCCCATCCACCCACAGCGTGTCGTGAATCAACGCCGCCGCCCGCTCGGCGGCGGCGCCGTAACGCGCCTCGCCGGTCACCCGTGCCGCCCGCGCCAGGCTGCTGATCGCCAGCGCGTTCCAGCTCGTGATCACCTTGTCGTCGGTCAGCGGCGGCACCCGCGTTGCGCGGCGCTCGAGCAGCCGCTCGCGCGCGGCGTCGAGCGTGCGGACGAGCTCCTCCTCGGACAGGCCGAGCTCGGAGGCCACCTCCGCCGCCGGCCGCGGGACCCGGAGGATCGACTTGCCCTCCCAGTTGCCGGCCGGCGTGACGTCGTGGAAGCGGCAGAACAGCTCGCCGATCTCGCGCCCCAGCACCTCGAAGATCTCGGCTGGCTGCCAGACGAAGTAGCGGCCCTCCTCCCCCTCCGAGTCGGCATCGGTGGCCGAGAAGAAGCCACCCTCGGGTGACGTCATCTCGCGGAGCAGGTAATCGAGCGTGCGGCGCGCGACCCGCTCGTAGCCGGGGTCGCCGGTCACCTGGAACGCCTCGAGGTAGGTGCGTGCGAGCTGCGCATTGTCGTAGAGCATCTTCTCGAAGTGCGGTACCAGCCAGCGCTCGTCGACCGCGTAGCGGTGGAAACCGCCGGCGAGCTGGTCGTGAATGCCCCCGCACGCCATGCGGTCGAGCGTCAGGATCACCGCATCGCGATCACGCGATCCCGGACGCCGACCGTCGAGACGCAGCAGCATCGACAGGTTCATCGGCTGTGGGAACTTCGGGGCGCCGCCAAAGCCGCCGTGCACCGGATCGAGGCGCGCGAGCAGCCGATCCGCCGCCGCCGGCAGCAGCTCCGGATCGATCTCGCCGGGGGTGACCGGCGGCGCCGCGACCTCCCGCAGGAGGCCGGTCAGCTGCTCGGCCTGCTGCTCGATCTGATCCCGGTGGTCCCGGTAGTGCTCGGCCACCGCCGCCAGCACCTGCCGGAAGCCCGGTCGGCCGTAGGCGGCGTGCGGCGGAAAGTAGGTGCCGCCGAAGAACGGTCGCAGGTCGGGCGTCAGGAAGACGCTCATCGGCCAGCCCCCGGCCCCCTGCGTCATCGCCTGCACGGCGTTCATGTAGATCTCGTCCAGGTCGGGTCGCTCCTCGCGATCCACCTTCACACTGACGAAGTGCGCATTCATGAAGGCGGCGATCTCCTCATCCTCGAAGGACTCGCGCTCCATGACGTGGCACCAGTGACAGGAG
>JASFRE010000465.1:0-3930 GCA_050115055.1 Candidatus Eiseniibacteriota bacterium
GCGCCCGGCGACCGGAGCGCCTAATGAGAAATTCACCGAACGCCGACGGCCAGCGACCCAGCCCCGAGGTGTACGATGCGCCGCGCTATCGATTCCCCTGGTGACCGGTACGACTCCGACGCCGAGACGGGCGGCTCCACCGCCGTCGCCGAGCGTCGCGCTCGACGCCCAGGCGAGGACTCGAGCCTCCCCCCGATGATGCCGCCGGGCAATCACCGGGTGACCGGGACCGCCGTGCTTCTAAGCGTCGCGCGCGCCCTGCTCCTCTGCGCGGCGCTCTTCGCCTTCTTCGTGTCGATCAAGATGATCGGCATCTCGTTCAAGCTCTTCGGCGCCGACTTCGCCCAGGGCCTGCTGGCGACGACATCGAGCCCGTTCGTCGGCCTCGTGGTCGGCATCCTGGCGACGACCCTGATGCAGTCGAGCAGCGCCACGACGTCGATCACCGTCGGGCTGGTGGCGGCGGGCGGCATCACGGTCCACGGCGCGGTGCCGATCATCATGGGCGCCAACATCGGCACCAGCGTCACCAACACGATCGTCTCCATGGGGCACATCAGCCGCCGCCAGGAGTTCCGGCGCGCCGTCGCCGGCGCCACGGTCCATGACTTCTTCAACCTGCTGGTGGTAGTCGTGCTGTTCCCGCTGGAGCTGGCCACCGGCTACCTGGCGCGCACGGCCGGGCTCCTGACGCGCGTCTTCCAGAACGTCGGTGGGCTGGAGCTCATCAGCCCCCTCGACCACCTGGTGAAGCCGTGCGCTGGCCTGCTGGTTCACGCGCTCGGCGACAGCGGGATCCTGGGCATCGTCGCTGCCCTGGTACTGCTCTTCACCGCGCTGCGGCTCCTGACCGGGATCCTCCGCGTCGTGGTGGTCTCGCGCATCAGTCACATCATCAACCGCTACCTGTTCCGCTCCGGACTGGTGTCACTCGGCTTCGGCGTGGCGATCACCGTCCTGGTCCAGTCGAGCTCGGTGACGACATCGCTCGTCGTGCCGCTCGTCGCCTCCGGGCTCCTGACGCTGGAGCAGATCTTCCCGTACACCCTTGGCGCCAACCTCGGCACGACGGTGACCGCGCTGCTGGCCGCCCTCGTGACCGCCCATCCCGGCGGGCTGACCGCGGCCCTCGTCCACCTGCTGTTCAACCTGACCGGCATCGTCATGGTCCTCCTGACACCGCTCAAGCGGGTGCCGCTGGCGCTCGCCCGCGGGCTGGCGCGCCACGCGGAGCGGCGGCGGCTCGTGGCGGTGGCCTATCTCGTGGTGGTGTTCTATCTCGTTCCCCTCGGGCTCGTTCTCCTGTCACGACGGCACTGAGCCCCTGCGTCCGACCCGCAACGACGAGGTCCCAGATGTTCCGAGAGCTGCTCACCGGCACCCCCAGCTCCCCGCTGCTCAAGCGCGCCTTCGACGACACCGACTCGATGTTCGAGGCCAACCGGACGATGTTCGAGGCGGTGGCCGAGAGCTTCCTGTCCGGGGGCGAGCCCTCGATCGATATCGAGTACATGGACGAGGACGTCAACGTCGCCGAGCGCATCGTCCGGCGCATGGTGTTCGAGCACATCACCATCGAGCCACGCAAGGACATCACCGCGGCCGTCGTGCTGCTCTCCGTGGTGCACGACGCGGAACGGGTCGGGGACTACATCAAGGCATTGCTCCGGCTATCGAGCCGCCTCGGCTTCCTGGCGCCCAAGGGCCGCTACCATCAGGATCTCACCGAGCTCATCGACTCGATCCGCCCGATGTTCGAGACCACGCGACGGGCGTTCCTCGAGAGTGACGAGGACCACGCGCGCCAGATCTTCAGCACTCACGCCCGCAACCGACAGCTTGCGCGCGATCTGCTCCAGTGTGTGATCGACGACGAGCTCATCGATCGCCGCCAGGCGGTGCTGGTCTCGTCGGGGAGCCGCAGCCTCAAACGGATCAGCGCTCACCTGGCCAACATCGCCTCGAGCGTCGTCCACCCGTTCGACAAGATCGGACACAAGGACGAGGACGCGTGACGGGAGCCGGGGAGACATCGGGCGGGGCGCGGAGGATGCACGGCGCGGGCCGTGCGCGGCGACGCTAGGCCGCCTTCCGCTGCGCGTCGTCCAAGACGCCGTCGCCGATCTCGAGGATCTCGTTGGCGTGGCCGAGGCGCAGCAGCGCGATCTCCCGGATCGCGAGGAGGCCCGGCACGTCCATGCCGAGACGCGCGAGGACCGGGTCATCCTGCTCCGGCGGCTCGGCGCCGTAGTAGGCACGGCCCGGTGGCGACATCAGCATGTCGGCCAGGGAGACCAGGCAGGCGAGCCGCTGCTGCTCGGGGCTCGCCCGCAGCGGATCGTGGTGGTGGGCAATCGGCTCGACCAGGCTGTCCGGAAAGTGCCAGGCCTCGGCCAGCCAGCGTCCGATCTCCCCGTGCGTGCAGCCGAGCACCTCGAGATCGGCCTCCTCGATGGGGGTACCCGCATCGGTCGCCTCCACCAATCGATCGAGGCTCTCCGGCTCGACGAGGTCGATCACCATGATGCCGGCGTCGTGCAGCAGCCCGGCCGCGAAGGCATTCTCCGGCGTGGCGACACGCAGGGTCTGCGAGAGGATCTCGGTGGCGATGCCGGTGCCGACGCAGTGGCGCCAGAAATCGACACGGTCGAACGAGTCGAAGGCGCGGTCCCGGGGCAGGAGACCGTTCCGCACCACGATGGTGATCGACAGGTTCTTGACCGCCTCGAAGCCAACCAGGGAGATCGACTCACGCACCGAGGCGACGGGCCGGCCGAGACCGAAGTAGCTCGAGTTGACGAGCTTGAGCAGCTCGGCGGCGAGACCGGGATCGCCGCTGACGACGTCGGCCAGCTGCCCGGCGTCCGTTCGCGGGTTGTCGACCATCTGCCAGATCCGCGCCAGCGCCTCCGGCATCGGAGGCAGGGCGTTGATCCTGGTCACGGCCCGACGTATGTCATCGGATCTCGACATCGACCGGTTGACCTCGGAATCAGCGTCGGGAGGACAGGGTCCACCGGACTCGCCACGCGGGCCGACCTCACCCGCTGCCTGTGAACGCTTCGGTGCGGCCGATCGTTCTATTCTGGCATTCGGCCAGACGGCGACGGATCGGCAGTGGATATCGTGGCAGCTGCTGCTCCGGTCGCGAGATGCGGCCCCGGGATGCTCCGACTTGGGGCCCGGGGGATCCAGAGTGACACAGCCGCCTGCCCGCCGGCCGGCAAGCTCGCGCCGGGGCACGGACCGGGCCGCGCGGACGCCAGCGCGGCGACCGGCGGGACGCGGACGGTCACGCTTGCCGCGCCAGGCGGCGAGCGACGATGGCGAGCGCCAGGACGACCGCGACGCCGGCGGCCGCGAGGAGGATGCGGTGGCGGCGCGACCCGGCGTCGCCGGCCGTTCCGGCAGCCGGCGCCGAGGGCCAGGCGGCATCGATGACCAGCATCTCGTGCGGCCTGAGGCCGCGGAGCAGCCGGTACACGACCCGCTCCGGCTCGGCAACCTGCACGTCGACCGACCGACCGGTGTCGCCGAAGTAGCCCACCCGCGATTCCGCCACCACGTCGCTCGCCTCCCCGCTCGTCGGTAGCTCGAGGATGGCCTCGACCTGGAAGACACTGGCATCCCACTCGCCACCGACCACCGGCCAGCGCAGCGACGTACGGTGCATGCCCTCGACCAGCGCCCCTCGTACCGAGTACCGCAGCTGGTAGATGGTCTCGCCGGTCCGCGTCGAGTCGGGATCACCGATCTCGACTGCGAGGAAGTGGGGCCCGGGCCGGACCCGGTAGGCGACCGGCTCGACGCCGCCGCGGGTGACCGAGTGGACGTGGACCTCGAGGGGCAGGGGGCCGACGCGCGGATGCACGACGACGGTCGGCAGCTGGCGATCGATGCCGCGCCGTGGGTGCGGCCCGAAGTTGGTGT
>JASFRE010000466.1:0-3892 GCA_050115055.1 Candidatus Eiseniibacteriota bacterium
GAGTCCGGCAGTCGCTGTTCCTCGACATCGCCGTCGCCGGCGACCGGGTCGTCGCGATCGGCGAGCGCGGCCACGTGCTGGTCTCCGACGATGCCGGCCGGAGCTGGATGCAGGTGGCGGTCCCGACCCGGCGCGCGCTGACCGGGCTGGCAGCAGTCGACGGGACGCACCTCTGGGCCGTCGGGCACGATGCCATCATTCTCCACAGCGGCGACGGCGGGTCGAGCTGGGTCTGCCAGCTGGAGGCCCCCGAGGAGGAGGCGCCGCTCCTCGACGTCTGGTTCGCCGATCGCCGCCGCGGCATCGCCTACGGCGCCTACGGGCTCTGGTTCGAGACCACCGATGGTGGTCGGAGCTGGACCCGCGGCGCGCTCGGCGACGAGGACTTTCACATCTATGCGCTGGCCGCGAGCCCGGCGGGACACCTCTTCGTGGCGGGCGAGTTCGGCAGCATCCTGCGCTCGACTGACAACGGCCAGACCTGGAAGTCGCTCTCCTCTCCCTACGAGGGCACCTTCTTCGGCCTCGAGGTGCTTTCGGAGCGCTCGCTCCTCGTCTTCGGGCTGCGCGGCCACCTCTTCCGCACGGACGACGGCGGCGTTTCCTGGCGCCGGATCGAGACCGCGACCGAGGCCAGCCTGCTCTCCTCGCTGCGCATGGCCGACGGCTCGATCCTCATCGTCGGGCTCGCGGGGGCCATGCTGCAGAGTCGCGACGGGGGCCAGACGTTTCACGCGGTGTCGGGCGGTGGCAGCGCCGGCATCGCCGCGGCGGTCGAGATCGACGCCGATCACCTGCTGCTTGCCGGGGAGGGCGGCATCCACCGGGTCGCGATGCCCGGCGGCCGCTAGCACGCCATGGGCCTGCAAATCGGACGGATCCTCGAACGCCTGGTCTTCGGCCACCGCCGGCTCGTCCTGGTGCTCTTCACTCTCGTGACCGTCGTGCTCGGCCACCAGGGGTCAAAGCTTCGCATCGACGCCGGGTTCGAGAAGCTGCTGCCGCTCGAGCATCCCTACATCCAGACCTACCTCGAGCACCGGCAGGAGTTCGGCGGCGCCAACCGCGTGCTGATCGCGGTGCGTGCCCGGGAGGGCACGATCTTCACCCCCGAGTTCTTCACGACGCTCGAGCGGGTGACCGAGGCGGTCTTCTTCCTGCCGGGGATCAACCGCAGCTCGGTGCGCTCGCTCTGCACGCCGAACGTCCGCTTCGTCGAGATCGTCGAGGGGGGCTTCGCCGGCGGCAATGTCGTGCCGACGGGCTTCGAGCCCACCCCCGAGGGGCTGGCCACGGTGCGGTCCAACATCCGGAAGGCCGGCATCGTCGGCAGTCTGGTGTCTAACGACTTCACCGCGGCGCTGGTCGTCGCCGAGCTGGTCGAGATCGATCCGGCCACCGGCGAACGGCTCGACTACCTGGACGTCGCGCGGCTCCTGGAGAGCGAGATTCGCGAGCCGTTCGCCCGTGGCAACATCGACATTCACATCCTGGGCTTCGCCAAGGTGGCCGGCGACTGCGCCGAGGGCGCCGCTGGGGTCATGCTCTTCTTCGGAATCGCCTTCCTGATCACCGCTGCACTGGTCTACGCCTTCACGCGTTCGCTCCGGGTGACGTTCCTGCCGCTCTTCTGCTCGGTCGTTGCCGTGCTCTGGAACCTGGGTCTCCTGACGGCCCTCGGCTACGGGCTCGACCCGATGTCGCTCCTGGTGCCGTTCCTGGTGTTCGCGATCGGCGTCTCGCACGGCGTGCAGATGATCAACGCCCATCGCGCCGAGGTCCACGACGGCGCCGACAGCCTCGCCGCCGCGCGGCGGGCCTTCCGGCGGCTGGTCGTACCGGGCGGCGTGGCGCTGGTCAGCGATGCCGTCGGCTTCCTGACGCTGCTCTTCATGGAGGTGCGTATCATCCAGGAGCTGGCGGTGACCGCCAGCCTCGGCGTGGCGGTCGTCATCGTCACCAACCTCGTGCTGCTGCCCGTGCTGCTCTCCTACGTCCGCTACGGCGAGCGGTACGTCGCCCAGATGACGCGCAGCACTGCGAGCCAGGAACGGCTCTGGCGGGCGCTCGCCGGGGTCACGCGCCCGAAGGTCGCTGCGGTCTGCGTCGCCGTCGCCCTCGTGCTGGGACTCTCGGGGCTCTTCCTCGGGCGCGATCTCCGGGTCGGCGACCTGCACGCCGGTGTCCCCGAGCTGCGCCAGGACTCGCGCTACAACCGCGACTCGGCGGTGATCACCGAGCGCTTCTCGATCGGCCTCGACGTCCTGACGACGATCGTCGAGACCGTTCCCGATGCCTGCATCGAGTACGACATCATGGAGCTCGTCGACCGCTTCCAGTGGCGGATCAGCAACGTGCCCGGCGTCCAGTCGACGATGTCGCTGCCGCAGGTCGCCCGGGTCCTGACCGCGGGGGTCAACGAGGGACATCTCAAGTGGCGGGAGCTGCCGCGCAATCCGCACATGCTGTCGCAGGCCACGCGCGTGCCGACCTCGAGCGGGCTCCTGAACGGTCGTTGCAGCGTCATGCCGGTGGCGATCTACCTGGAGGACCACAAGGCCGAGACCATGCAGCGCGTGGTCGACGCCGTCAAGGCGTTCGCCGCCGAGCATGACTCCGAGCGCCACCGCTTCCGGCTGGCGACCGGAAACGTCGGGGTGATGGCCGCCACCAACGAGGTGGTGGCGACCGCCCAGCTCGAGGTCCTGCTCTACATCTATGCCGCCGTGCTGCTGCTCTGCCTGCTGACGTTCCGATCGTGGCGGGCGCTGGTCTGCATCGTGGTGCCGCTCAGCCTGGTGTCGATCCTCTGCTACGCGCTGATGAGCCTGCTCGAGATCGGGCTCAAGACCTGCACCCTGCCGGTGGTCGCCCTGGGGGCGGGGATCGGCGTCGACTACGGCATCTACATCTACCGGCGCATGCGGGAGCCGCTGGACGCCGGCCGGACGCTCCGGGAGGCCTATCTCGAGACCCTGCGCGTCACCGGCAGCGCGGTCCTGGTCACCGGTCTGACGCTCGCCATCGGTGTCTGCACCTGGGTCTTCTCGGCGCTCAAGTTCCAGGCCGACATGGGACTCCTGCTCTCGTTCATGTTCCTCGCCAACATGCTCGGCGCCGTCGTGCTGCTGCCGGCGCTGGCGGCGTTCCTGGTCAGACAGCCCGCAGCGAAGGAGGTCGAGGTGCCCGTGCCGGTGTGAGCTCCGGGCGGGTCGCGCAGGCGATCCGCCGCTGCCGCGGATCGATGGTCCGCGGCGCTGGAGCCGAGAATTTCCCACGGAGGCCGCACATCCGTGGGCGCCGATCTTCCCCATGAGACGCCAGCATGATCGACGAACGGCTGTCACACTTCCGCATCCTCGACCGCCTGGGCGAGGGCGGCATGGGGGTGGTCTACCGGGCGGTGGACGAGGTCCTGCGGCGCACGGTCGCCCTCAAGGTGCTGCCGCCCGAGCTCCTGGGCGACGCGCAGCGGCGGCGCCGGCTCCTGCGTGAGGCGCAGGCGGCGGCGGCCGTCACCCACCCGCACATCGTCGAGCCCGCCGAGCTGCTCCGGCGGCTGGCGGCGCTGGTGCCGGCGCCGTACGCGAATATGGTGAGGTACCACGGCGTTTTCGCCAGCCGGTCGAGGTGGCGGTCGCGGTTGCCGCCGCCGGGGAACGAGGAGGCGGCGGCAGCGATCAGAGAGCTCGAGACCGAAGGGAAGACCGCGGCGATGGGGCCGAGGGCCGAGGGCGCAGACGGCGCGTTCGCCACGGCAAGCACGCCGAGCGGGCCCACCGCGGCCAGCGGGCGCGGAGATGAGGCGGAAGCGGTGGACCTGCCGCCGCCGGAGCTCGCCGGAGCGCACCAGCCGCGCCGTCGGCCGCTGCCGTGGGCGCAGCTCCTCATG
>JASFRE010000467.1:0-3885 GCA_050115055.1 Candidatus Eiseniibacteriota bacterium
GAAGGGCGCCGTCCAGGTGCCGGACCCCTTCCTGAAGCGCGTGCTCTTCGAGGCCACCACGGTGGTGCTCGCGTGGCTCCGGGAGCGCGGCGTGCCGGTCGGTTTCAAGGACCTGGGTGCGGGTGGGATCTCGTGCGCGGCGGTCGAGATGGCGGCGGCGGCCGGGATGGGGCTCGATCTCGACCTGGACCGGGAGTCGGTCGACGATCCGGCACGGGCCGCCGAGGTGATCGCCTGCGCCGAGACCCAGGAGCGCTTCGCGCTCATCGTGCCGGCCGCCGCGGTCGACAGCGTGCTGTCGATCTACAACGAGGACTTCGAGCTGCCGGCGCTCTACCCGGGTGCCGGGGCGCGGGACGTCGGCCGCATCCTGGACGACGATCGCTTCGTCCTGCGCCATCGCGGCGCGGTGGTCTGCGATCTGCCGGCATCGGTGGTGACGGCCGGCATCGCCTACGAGCGCGCGGCGGCGCCGCCGGCGCCGCGCGCCGCCGCGCCGGTGCCGCCCGGCGCCGGCGACGACCTCGAGGTCGACGGGCTCGAGGAGACGCTCGGCCGGATGCTCGCGCGGCCCAATCTCTGCTCGCGCGCCTTCATCTATCGCGGCTACGACGGCGAGGTGCGCGGGCGCGCGGTGGTGCGTCCCGGGGAGGGAGACGCCGGCGTCATCGCGCCGGTCCCCGGCGCGCCGTTCGGGCTGGCGATGACGGTCGACGGCATCCCGGCCTACGGGCAGGTCGATCCCTACCTGGCCGGCGCGCATGCGGCCTGCGAGGCGATGCGCAACGTGGTCTGCGCCGGCGCCGAGCCGATCGCGCTCACCGACTGCCTGAACTACGGCAACCCGGAGGTGCCGGAGGTCTTCGGCACCTTCGTCGCCGGCGTCGACGGCATCGCCGATGCGGCGCGGGGCATCGGCCGGCGGCACGACGCGAGCGCGCCGGTGCCGGTGGTGAGCGGTAACGTCAGCTTCTACAACCAGTCGACCAAGGGACGTGCGGTGGCGCCGTCGCCGATCGTCGCCTGTGCCGGGCGCCTGCGCGAGCTGACCGCCGCCACGACGCTGCGGATCCGGCGTCCCGGCTCGGCGCTGCTCCTGGTCGGACGGCGCCGCCCCGAGCTCGGTGGCTCCGAGATCGCCGAGGCGCTGTGGGGGCGGCGCGACGCACCGCTGCCGCCGCTCGACTTCGCCGGGGAGCGCCGCCGCCTCTACGCGGTGCTCGACCTCATCGAGTCGGGCGCCGTGCTCGCCTGCCACGACATCGCGGCCGGCGGCTTCCTGCTGGCGCTGGTCGAGATGCTGCTCGGCGAGCGCGCGACAGCGGCGCTCGGGGCGCGCATCGAGGTCGACGTGGCGCGCTGGCTCGAGCGACCGGCCGGGGGCAGATGGTCGCCGCCCGCCGCCCGTCCGCTCGCCGCGACGCTGTTCGGCGAGGCGCCGGGCTACCTGCTCGAGATCGACGCCGGGCGCCGGGAGGCGGTTCGTGAGCATCTCGCAGGTCGCGGCATCGCCGTCGACGGACCGGACGGCGAGGCGATCTGGTGCGGCAGCGTCACCGAGACCGCGCAGCTCGAGATCGATCTCGACGGCCGGCGAGTGACGGTGGCGCTCGAGCCGCTGGCCGCGACGCTGGCCGGCTCGCTGGCGGCGGCGCTCGCCTGATGGGTGCGCGAGGGTCGGGCGCCGCGCGCGACGCCAGCGGGGCCGCCGTCCGCCGTCCCGTGACGGTGCCTTTGGATCTCGCCCTGAGCCGCAGGATCCTGTGTCGACGAGAGGAGCACCGACCGTGACCCACCGCATCGCCGTGCTGCAGCTGCCGGGAGTCAACTGCGAGCCGGAGACCTGCCGTGCCCTCGAGCGCGCCGGCCTGGCGGCGGAGATCGTGCGCTGGACGCGGAACGATCTCGACGGCTTCGACGGCTTCGTCATTCCCGGGGGCTTCTCCTTCCAGGACCGCGTGCGCGGTGGGGCGATCGCCGCACGTGAACCGGTCATCGCCGCCGTGATCGACGCCGCGGCGGCCGGCAAGCCGGTGGTCGGAATCTGCAACGGCGCCCAGGTGCTGGTCGAGTCCGGTCTGGTGCCTGGTCTCGAGTCCGGTCGCGTCGAGATGGCGCTGGCCCCGAACCGCATGCCGGACCGGCGCGGCTACTACAGCCAGTGGGTCCACCTGCGTGTCGACGGCGCCCCGAGCGTCGCCACCGGTGGGCTGGCGATGGGGACCGTGCTGCCGATGCCGATCGCCCACGCCGAGGGGCGCTTCGTGACCCGCGACCCGGCCACGGCGGCGGCGCTCGAGGCCGGCGGGCAGATCGTGCTGCGCTACGCGGCTCCCGACGGCGGCCCGGCCGGCGGCCCACCGCACAACCCGAACGGCTCGCTCCTCGACGCCGCCGGCATCTCGAACGCGGCCGGCAACGTCGTGGCGATGATGCCGCACCCGGAGCGCGCTGCGACGCTCAGCCAGGTGGCCTGGGAGCTCGAAGGCGCGTGGGGAGGCCGGCGGCGCGCGGCCCGGACGCTGGCGGCACTCGACGAGGCGGGCCCCGGTCTCGAGATCTTCCGCGCCATGCGCCACTACCTGGATGGCGAGAGGTCGCGCCTCGCGGGCGGGGAGACGGCCGCCGGGGCCGCCGCGAGGGGGGGCGGCGAGGCGCCGGTGGCGGCGCCGGAGGTCGCCGAGGCGGCCGCCGCCAGCGCGGTCGCGAGCGGCTGGGAGGCCCCCGGTCGCCAGGTGCTCTTTCTCACCGTGGCGCTGCGCGGCGCCGATCCGACCGCGCTCACCGCGACCTATGCCGTGCGTCACCGGCTCGGGCTGGGGTCGGAGATCGCCGCTCTCGAGCGGCTGCAGCTCTGGCGCTTCGACGTCGCGGCACCGTCGGTGGCCGAGGCTCTCGACCGCGCACGCGGCTGGGTGACGCAGTCGCAGCTCTTCGTCAATCCCAACCAGCACGTCTACCGCCTGGAGGGTGCCGGCGAGGCGACCCGGCCGGCGGTGGTCGACGGCGTGTGGATCGCCGTCGGCGACCGGCCGGACCAGGAGGGCGTGGCGGCCACCCGGCTGGTGCGCGAGCGACTCGGAGGCACCGCCCTCGTCGAGGCGCGACGCGCGGTCGTCTGGCAGCTGCGCTTCGCGCCCGGCGTCGACACCGCGCGCCGCCGCGCCTGTGCGGCCGAGGTGGCGGTGGCCCGCACCCGGCAGCGCGGTCTGCTCGCCAACCCGCACTACCAGGCGGCGCACGTCGTCGACCCACCGACTCCGGCCGCCGCCGCGCGTGCTCTGTGGGACGGCGGGGCCGTCGCCGTCTCGTTGACACCCCCCGAGACCCCGGTCTAGATTGCCCTGCCATGAAAGTGACCAACGATCTCGTCCGCAGCCGTCTCGACAAGCTCGCACAGCTCGCATCGCGGGGCATCGCCCCGTATGCCTACTCGTGCGATGTGACGCATCGCTCGCGGGAGATCCTCGACGATGCCGCCACCTTCGCGGAGCGCGGGGAGACCGTGCGCATCGCCGGCCGTCTCGTCGCCAGGCGCCCGATGGGCAAGGCCGGTTTCGGTCACCTGCTGGATCGCGACGGCCGCATCCAGGTCTACTTCAAGCGTGACGACCTCGGTGCCGACGCCTTCGATCTCTGGAAGCTGCTCGACGTCGGCGACTGGATCTGGGTCGAGGGCGCCGTCTTCCAGACCCGGACCGGGGAGTGGACGGTGGCGGCGCACCGCATCTCGCTGCTCTCGAAGTCGCTCATGCCGCTGCCGGAGAAGTGGCACGGGCTGCGCGACCGGGAGACGCGCTACCGGCAGCGCTACGTCGACCTGGTGATGAACGAGGAGGTGCGTGCCGTCTTCCGCCTGCGGGCGCGGCTGGTGAGCGCCATCCG
>JASFRE010000468.1:0-3875 GCA_050115055.1 Candidatus Eiseniibacteriota bacterium
GCGTGCATCCCGAGCTCCAGCGGGGCGACGCGGCGCCCGTCGACACCGTGTACGTCGATCCGCGTCGCGGCCGCCGCCGGGAGCTCGAAGCCGAAGCGCGTCGGGCCGCCGGCCGGGTTCGGCGCCAGGCTGAGCACGCTCACCGCACCGGCCGCCGGGGCGGTGCCGTCCGCGCCGCTGCCGACCTCGCCCTCGGCGATCGACGCCGACGCGCCGATCCGCTCGCTCGCCATCCAGGTGTGCCAGGAGTTCGACGCGGCCGCGTACTCGTGGTGCATCCAGAAGAGGTTCGGGTCGGTCGGGTCGGTGACGACGGCGCTGTAGTCGCCCCAGCGATCGCGGATGTAGGGGACCGTGCTCTGCTTGACGAACTCCGGCTCCGACATCGTGCCGGGCGGGTCGTCGGCCAGCCGGAAGACACGCGCGATCGAGAAGTACTCGGTGAGCGAGGAGCGCGCGAAGGTCATGACGGCGTCGCCCGCCGCATTGGCGCTGATCGAGTTGAACGAGCAGTAGACGTTGTCCGGCGGCGCCACCGTGCCCGACTGCACGAGCTCCGGCAGCTGCCCCGAGAACGGCCAGCCCTTCATGTCGAACTCGTACCAGCGCGCCACGGTGATGCGCGGCGAGTTCGTGAGCGCGATGTGGTGTGCCGCCCAGAGCGAGCCGTCGACGTAGACGCAGCTCCAGAAGCGGCTGTCGAAGGCGAGGACCTGCTCCGACGTCCCCTGCGAACGCAGATCGGCCGGCCGGTAGTAGGTCGGCACGGTGAGCGTCAGCGGGGCCAGCACCGGCGTGCCGAGCGGATCGCCGATCGCCCACAGGCGCACGGTGTTCGCCGGGTCGGACTCGAAGTGCTCGATCAGGTACATGGTCGGCGCGTCGTCGGTGAGCATGACCGGGATGCCGAAGGACTGCGAACCGGTGTGCAGGTAGTGCGTCGTCACCGGCGTGCCGCCGTCGATCACCGAGCTCTTGTCGACGATGTAGAGCAGGTACTTCTCGCCGCCGGTGAAGAAGTCGGCGGTCAGGTAGATCGCCTGCGAGTCGACGGCGATGTTGGGGGAGTCGATGTCGTCGCCGCCGAGCGCGGTCACGTCGAGGCGGTACTTGTACCAGGGATCGGTCGGATCGCTGGTGCTCGAGATGCCGAGCAGGAAGAACGAGCGGCTATCGGTGCTGCGCTCGTTCGCCATCGCCATGAAGCGCTGCGACTGCCGGTCGAAGATCACCTCGGGGTCGAACACGAAGGAGGTGGCGCCGACCTCGCCCCAGAAGCCGCCGCCGCCGGAGATGTCGTCCTGCCAGACCAGCGTGCCGTCCTTCTCGTAGACGGCGATGCCGCCGTTCACCATGGCCATGACGTGGACCGGTCCCGCCGCCATGTGCGGATCGGGCGGCGTCCAGCCGGTGTTGGTGAAGGCGGTGAAGCCGAAGCCGCGATCGGTCACGCGCCGGCTCTCGGAATCGAGGAGCGGGCCGCGGTCCGCGGGGTCGAAGCGCGGCGGCACGTAGGGTGCGGCGGTCGCCGCGAGGCGCGGCGGGGTCGTGCGACCGGCAGGGGACGCGTCACCGGCCGTGCCGTGCGTGCCGCCGGCCAGGCGATCGCGGAGGCGACGGGCGGCGAGTGCCAGCCGGCCGCGCAGCCCGTTCTCCGACGGCACGAGCAGGGTCACGCAGGCCGCCGAGCGGTCGCCCTGCCCGGAGTCGCCGCTCCAGGCGCAGGCCAGCCGTCCGTCGTCCGCCAGGGCGAGGCGGCGCACGCCGGTCGCCGCCCCGAGCTGCTGCCGGCCGCCGGTGTGGCGGTTCAGGCGGACGTCGCCGGTGAGTGGCGTGCCGTCGGCGTCGAACAGCCGGGCGACGATGTCGGCGTCGAGCCCGTCGTCGGTGAGCGTGTTCCAGGCGACGGCCGTGCGTCCGCCCGGCGCCATGGCGACGGCGGCACCGCTCTGCCAGCCGGCGCGATCGACCGAGGCGACGCGGGGCGCGCCGAGCGGCGCGCCCTGCGCGTCGAAGCGCCGCACCATGACGTCGTAGTCGGTCTGCGGGTCGAGCTCAAGCCAGGCGATCGTGAAGCGGCCGTGCCCGTCGGTGTCGACCGAGGGCTCGATGGCGATGGCGCCCGCGGCGCTGACCGCGAACGGTGCGTCGAGCGGCTCGCCGGCGGCGTCGAAGCGGCAGGCGAGAATGGCGTTCGCCGTTGCCGCGCCGTCCAGCCGCGCCGTGCGCGCCCAGGCGACGACGAAGCCGTCGCGACCGGTGGCGGCGATCGTCGGCAGCCGATCGTCGTGGCCGGCCGGGGCGGCGATGACGTGCTCGCGCCCCGTTACCGCGCGGTCGGTCGCGCCATCCGCCGCGCCATCCGCCGCGTCGCCTGCCAGATCGTCGTCCGCGACGACACGCACCACGATGCGACTGGCGCCGTCCGCGTCGTCCGTCATCCAGGCCGCCGCCACGCGCCCGCCGTCAAGGCGATCGATCACCACGTGCGACTGGTCGCCGGCGCGCGTCGCGTTGAGCAGCCGCTCGTTACTCCGCTTGTCTGCCGCCGCGCCACTGCGCCGCGTCACGATGGCGCCGAGGGCGCCGTCCTGCGCGAACGACTCCCAGGCGAACCAGGCCTCGTCCGCGGCGCTGCCGTGCACGCGGTCCGCACCGTCGCCAGCGGCCGGCACCGCGTCGATGGCGACCACCGGTCGGGTCTGCATCGAGCGGCGCTCGAGGTTGACGCGCTCCTCGGGACCGCGCAGGCGGCCGCCGGCGTCGATCCAGCGCGCGCAGATGCCGTACCGGCCGGCGTCCTGGCGCCGGCTGTCCCACGTCGCGACCACGTTGCCGCGCGCGTCCATGTCGAGCGCCACGCTCGCCTGGGTGCTGGTCGCGAAGTCGTTGACGCGCAGCTCGAGGCGGTCGAAGGTGGTGCCGGCGATCTCGAGCCGGTCGAGCGCCGGGCCGGGTGGCAGGACGAGCGCCGCGGCGAGCGCGCTCGCGACGATGACCGCGGCGGCGGCGGCGCGCGCGGCGACGGGGCTGCGCGACGGCGACAGGCTGGACGACGGGCCTGAAGATGCGTGGGACGATCGGCTGCTGGACACGTTGCCTCCCGGGACGAGGTGCCTGGACACCACGCGGTGATGCCGGGCGGCTCGCGTCCGTCACCGGCTCGGCCACGACGCGGGATCGCTGCCCGTTGCTGCACGGGGAGCCCGCGACTCGGTTTCTAATGATAGCAGCAACATCCGCACGACGGGGAGGAGGTCCCGAGGTGCAAGCGGTGTGGTGGCTGGCGCTCGCCATCCTGGCCGGCTACGGGCTCGTCGTCGGTCTCGCCTTCGCCTTCCAGGAACGCCTGGTCTACTTTCCGGAGCGCGAGCTGGTCGCCGATCCCGGCGCGATCGGACTCGCCTTCGAGGAGGTCGACATCGAGACCTCCGACGGCGAGCGCCTCCACGGCTGGTACGTGCCGGCGGGCGGCGGCGAGGGGACGGCGCCCGGCGGCGAGGGGACGGCGCCCGGCGGCGAGGGGACGGCGTCCGGCGGCGAGGGGACGGCGCCCGGCGGCGAGCGGCCCACCGTCCTCTTCCTGCACGGCAACGCCGGCAACATCTCCCATCGTCTCGAGACGGTCCAGATGCTGCACGGGCTCGACGTCGATCTGCTCCTGATCGACTACCGCGGCTACGGCCGGAGCAGCGGCCGGCCAGGGGAGGCCGGCACCTACCGCGACGCCGACGCCGCGTGGCGTCACCTGGTCGAGACGCGCGCCGTGTCGACCGATCGCCTGGTCGTCTTCGGGCGCTCGCTCGGCGCCGCGATCGCCGTCGAGCTGGCGACCTGCCGTCCCTGCGCCGCTCTCGTCATCGAGTCGGCCTTCA
>JASFRE010000469.1:0-3863 GCA_050115055.1 Candidatus Eiseniibacteriota bacterium
GTTGCCGGCCCTGGCGCTGTGCCCGGAGTGGTTGCTGGAACCCGGAGCGGCGCTGTCGTTCGCTGCCGTCCTCGGCATCGCCACGCTCGGCCCCCGCATCAGCTGGACGCAGCCGCTAGCCACGCTCGGCACCTCGCGGGGCGGACGCTGGCTGATCCTGCCGATCTGGGTCGGTACGGCCGCACAGCTTGGCTGCCTGCCGATTCTCGCCACGACCTTCCACCAGGTGAGCCCGTGGGGTGTTCCGAGCGCCCCGCTGGCGATCCCGGTGGCGGCCCTGACCGTCGCCGCCACCCTGCTGGGGCTCGTCCTGCACGTCCTCGTGCCGGCGCTCGGCGCGCTGATCCTGGAGGGGGCCGGCGTCGCCGCCGAGTTGCTCATCGTTGCGGCGCGGTGGGGCGCCGCCCACCTGCCGCCGCCGTGGCCGGTGCCGAGCCCGGCGGCCGCGCACTGGGTGCTGCTCGTGGCCGGTGCCGGGCTGCTACGCGCCGCGCGCGACGCTCCTCCGGCCGGCCGGCAACACCATGTCCGCGCGCTCGGCGGGCTCCTCTGCCTGGTGGTGGCCAGCGGCTGTCTGCTGGCCGGTGCACCGGCACTCGACCAAGAACCGCTGGCGAGGGCGCGACTCGAGCTCCTCGACGTCGGTCAGGGCGACGCCGCCGTGCTGCTGCTCGAGGGCCGGCGAGGCTGGCTGGCGCGCACCGGGCTGCGTCCGCCCGGCCGCGCAGCCGTGCTCATCGATGCCGGCGATGCCCGTCTCGGCTTCGACGCCGGCCGCCGCGTCGTCGTGCCGCGTCTGTGCGCCCTCGGCCTCCGCCGGCTGACGGGCGTCATCGCCAGCCACGCCCACCGGGACCATGCCGGCGGCCTGCCGGCGGTGCTCGCCGCGCTGCCGGTGGCAACGCTCTGGGTGCCGCCGGGCTTCGAGGCGTTGCCGCCGCTGGCCGCGGCGCTGACCCGGCACCCCGCCACCACCGTCCGCCGCGCGACGCGTGGCGAGCGCATCCCGCTGCACCCGGAGATCGACGTTCGGGTCCTGCATCCGCCGGCGGGTTACCGGGGCACCACGAACGACCGCTCGCTGGTCGTGGCGCTGACCCTGCCGGGCTGCGCCCTGCTCCTGACCGGGGATGTCGAGGCGCGCGGTGAGCGGGCGATGCTCGCCCGGGCCGGTCTCGTCGAGCACTGCGACGTGCTCAAGGTGGCACATCATGGCAGCGCCACGTCGAGCACCGGCGCCTGGCTCGCGGCGGTCGGCGCCCGCCACGCGCTGGTCTCGGTCGGTGCTGGCAATCGCCACGGCCATCCGGACCCCGCGGTCGTGGCACGCCTGTCAGCGGCCGGGGCGCGTCTCTGGCGGACCGACCGTGACGGGGCCGTGGTGATCTCGATCGAGCATGGTGGGTACAGGGTGGAGAGCGTGATCGACCAGGCGGCGGAGCCTAGACGCGCTCGATGAAGGAGCCGTCGCGCGTGTCGATGCGCACGCGCCCACCGCTCTCCATGTACTCGGGGACGCGCACGACCATGCCGTTGGAGAGAGTGGCGGGCTTCAGCGAGCCCGAGGCGGTGGCGCCCTTGAGCGGCGGGGCGGTCTCGGTGATGTCGAACTCGACCGACAGCGGCAGCTCGATACCGATGATCTCGTGCTCGTGGAACTCGACCATGACGCGCATGTTCTCCTGCAGGTAGCGTGCGTCATCGCCCAGCACCTGGGCCGGGATGGTGATCTGCTCGTAGCTGTCGACGTCCATGAAGCAGAAACCCGCCTCGCCCTCCTGGTAGAGGTACTCCATCTGCTTCTGCTCGAGCGATACCTGATCGGCGCGCTCGTCGGAGCGGAAGCGATACTCCATCGACACGCCGGTACGCACGTCCCGCAGCTTGGCTTGGACCATGCCGCGTCCCTTGCCGGGCGTGACGTGCTGCAGGTCGACGATGCGGGCAAGCCGGCCGTTGTGCTGGATGATCATGCCGGACTTGAGCTGGGTGGCGGGAATCATCATGTCAGGAGCACTCCTCGACGCTCTGGGACTCGATCGGCCGGGCGCACGGGGGAGGGTTTGTAGCACACCGGGCAGCCGGTGTCAAAACGCGCGAACCGGGACGGGGCGCGGGCCGGTCAGCCCGCCGCGGCGCTCTGGACACGCGCCGGCACCGCCTCCAGGCGCTGGCAGACCCGTTCCCGGCCGATCAGCTCGAGCGCGTCGAAGATCCCCGGGCCGACCGTCTGGCCGGTGACCGCGGCCCGGACACCGTTGATGAGGTGCCCGGAGCCGACCCCGTGCGCCTCGCCGAAGGCCCGCAAGGCGCTCTCGATCGGCGCCGCCGTCCACTCGCTGACCTGGTGGAACGCCACCCCGAGCGCCGCCAGGTGGGCGGGGAGGTCCTCGGTCTTCTGCAGGTTGCGGAGCGCCTTGGGCTCGAAGTCGTAGGTGTCCGCGAAGTAGGGGCGGCCGCGCAGCGCGAAGTCGCGCATCGTGAAGGCGCGCTCGCGCAGCGCCTCCAGGGTGCGCCGGAGCCAGTCGCGCTCCGCGTCGCGCCAGCCCTCCTGCCAGAGCCCGGCGGCCCGGAGCCAGGGCTCGACCTCGCGCTCGAGGCGCTCGAGATCCATGCGCCGGATGTACTGGGCGTTCATCCAGAACGCCTTCTGGTCGAGCCACTTGGTCGGGTGACCTTCGATGAAGTTGTAGATCGCGTTCGACTTCTGGACGCCGGAGAGATCGAAGTGGGCGATGAGCTCCTCGCGGTCGAAGAACTCGCGATCGTCGCCGCTCGACCAGCCGAGGAGCGCCAGGTAGTTGCAGAGCGCCTCCGGCAGGAAGCCGGCGTCCCGGTAGGTGGTCAGGGCGACGACGTCACCGTGCTTGCGCTTCGAGAGCTTCGAGCGATCCGGAGCCAGGATGAGCGGGATGTGCGCAAACCGTGGCACCGGACGTCCGAGCGCCTCGTAGAGCAGGATCTGCTTGAAGGTATTGTCACGGTGGTCGCGGCCACGGACGACGTGGGTGATCCCCATGTCGGAGTCGTCGACGACGACACTCAGGTGATAGGTGGGGGAGCCGTCGGGCCGGAGCAACGCGAAGTCCTCGATGTCGGCGATGTGCCGCCGGCTGCGCCCCTGTACGAGGTCCTCGAACTCGAGCCGCCCGCGATCGACCGGCACCTTGAAGCGGACGACGCACGGCTCGCCAGCGGCCGCCCGCGCCGCCGCCTGCGCCGGATCCGCGGCGCGCGCCGCGTCGTTGCGCTGCACGGCGCCGTCCGCCGCCGGACGCGCGTCGGCGGCGGTGAAGTCGCGGTAGGCATGGCCGCTGTCGAGCAACGCGGCGGCGGCGGCGCGATGCGCCTCGAGGCGCGCCGACTGGAAGTGGGGACCCTCGTCCCAGTCGAGTCCGAGCCACTCGAGCCCCTCGAGGATGATCCGTGTCGCCTCGTCGGTCGAGCGCTCGCGGTCGGTGTCCTCGATGCGTAGCACGAAGGCGCCGCCGTGCTTGCGCGCCAGCAGCCAGTTGAAGAGCGCCGTGCGCGCCGCGCCCACGTGCAGGTAGCCGGTGGGGCTCGGTGCGAACCGGAGACGCATCGGGGCCGGGTCGGACGGGCCTTGGACTGCGGGCATCATCGTTCCTCGTGAGAATCGGGAGCCGGCCGCCAACGCCGGCCGGCCGCCGGGCCGGCAGCATGTGATCGCCATGCGGTCGTCATCGGGTCATCATCGGGTCGACGCCGCACCGCCGGCGCGTACGACCGACCATACAATGCCGGCCGGGCGATTGCCACCGCGTGCAGTTGACACTGCGCGCGAGCGGCTGCTAGGCTGCCGGCTTCGTACCCGGGCCACGCCCCTGCGTCGGGCTTCCTGG
>JASFRE010000470.1:0-3858 GCA_050115055.1 Candidatus Eiseniibacteriota bacterium
GACCAGCAGGCGGCGCGGGACCGCGGTCCCGGGCTCGGCGAGCGACGCGGCGTCGAGCGGCACGAGCGGCGTCATGCCGGCCGGGATCGGCACCGCCGCGGACGGATCACCGACCGGCAGCAGCTCGCGGTAGCGCCAGAGCGTCGGCTCCGGGCGACCGCGCAGCGCCGCCGGATCGAGCACGCGCGCGACCGCGGCGAGATCGTAGACCACATCGAGCGTGCCGGCGAGCGGCCCGCAGGCCGCGCAGGTGCCGTGCTCCGCGTCGAGCGGGAAGTCGCGTCCGCAGGTGACGCAGCGCAGCACGCGGGCGGCGGAAGCGCTCATCGCTGCGCCCCGAACCGGCACCACATCGCCGCCGCCGCGGCGCGGCAGGCGTGGCGCAGCCGGTCCTCGTCGACCCGCGTCGAGCGGCCGGCGGCGAGCACCCGCTCGCCGCCGACCAGGACATCCGTGGCGTGCGCGTCGACCAGGCCGAACAGCAGGTGCCCGGCGACGTTGGCGGCGCTGACCGGGGTCGCCGGCAGGTAATCCCAGACCACGAGATCGGCCGGCGCCCCGACCGTGATCCGCCCGAGCGGCAGGTCGAAGGTGGCGCGCGCGAGCCGGGCGTTGGCGTCGAGGAGCAGTCCGGCCACCAGCGCATTGCCGGCGCACGGGTCGGCGGCACGATGATGCTGCAGGAGGTGCGCGCACAGTGCCTCGCGGCAGATGCGCGTCGTCATGCCGTCGGTGCCGAGGGCGAGTCGCACGCCGGCCCGCGCCACGCGCTCGAGGTCGACGGCACCGACCGCGTTCTGCATGTTGGACTGCGGGCAGTGGACGAGGTGGGCGTGCGACCGCGCCAGCATCTCGAGCTCGGCGTCGTCGAGGTGCACGCCGTGCACGCACAGGGTGTGCGGCCCGAGGACGCCGTGACGCGCGAGGCGCTCGACCACACCGGTACCGTCCCGGCGGCGCGCATCCTCCTGATCGGCCGTCGACTCGGCGACGTGCACGTGGTAGCCGCCGCCGTGCGCGTCCGCCACCCGCCGGCAGGCGGCGAGCGTCGCGTCGCCGAGCGTCATCGAGGCGTGCAGTCCGAACCGCCCGCGCAGGCGGCCGTCCCGGTCAGTGGCGGCGCGGCGCAGCAACGCCTCGTTCTCGGCGATCCCGGCCGCGGCGATCGCCTCGCCGGCCCGGTCGCTCACCTCGTAGCTCAGGCAGGCGCGCGGCCCGCACTCCGCGAGGGCATCGGCGATCGCCGACAGCGTGCCGGCGACGACGCGCTGCGAGGCGTGATGATCGAAGAGTGCCGTGACCCCGGAGCGCAGCGACTCGACCGCGCAGAGCCGCGCCGACAGCACGATGTCGTCCAGCTCGAGCGCCCGGTCGAGCGGCCACCAGAGGCGCTCGAGGATCTCGACGAATCCGGACGGCGGCGCCCCCACCGGACCGATACCGGTGGCGAGGGTCGAGTAGATGTGAGTGTGCGCGTTGACGAGCCCGGGCGTGACCAGTCGATCGCGGGCGTCGATGACGGTCACGTCGTCCGCGGTCGCGCCGTCCGGATCGGCGCCGGCGCGCGTGACGGCGGCGACCTGTCCCCCCTCGATCAGCACCCCGGCGCGCTCGTGCACCACCTCGCCGTCGAAGAGCAGGCCATTGCGGATCCACGTGCAGCTCACCACGCACCTCCGCGCACGCGGGGCGGCCGGCGGCGTCGTCCGCCACCCGGTTCCGGCTCATCGACCACGACCAGCTCCAGGCAACCCTCGACCGGTCGCACCGTCAGGCAGAGCCCGCAGCCGACGCAGGCCTCGTCGTCGACCCGCGGCAGGCGCGTCTCCTCGTTCCAGACGATCGCCTGGTGACCGCCGTCGCGGCAGGCCACGTAGCAGCTGCCGCAGCCGATGCACGCCGCCTCGACCACGCGGCTCCGGACCTCGTGCCGCGGCAGGGCATCGTGGTCGACGATGTGCTCGAGCGCGCGCCCGACCAGCGCGCCCGGCGCCGCCAGCCGCTTGCGCTCCAGGTAGAGCGACAGACCGCTCACCAGATCGTCGATCATGCGGAAGCCGTGGTGCATCGGCGCCGTGCAGTACTGCACGACGCCGGCGCCGACCAGCATGAACTCGACCGCATCGCGCCAGTCCGAAGCGCCGCCGGTACCGAGGATGGGTAGCGGCACGTGGCGCGCGATCTCGGCGATCGTCCGCAGGGTGATGGGCTTGATCGCCGGGCCGGTCAGCCCGGAGTAGGTCGAGCGCCCGGCCAGCGACGGGTAGGGCACGAAGGTCTCCAAGTCGATCCCCATGAGCGCCGGGATCGAGTTGGAGGCGGTGATCGCGTCGATGCCGGCGCGCTCGAGGGCCTGTGCCACCGCCACGATGTCGGTCACCTGAGGTGTGATCTTGACGGACACCGGTGTGTCGCCGGCCCCCTCCTTGACCCAGCCCGCCACCGTCCCGGTGAGCTCGACCGACTGCGCCACCATCTTGCCGGCGTCGGCACCCATGCTGCCCTGGGGACAGGAGAAGGAGCACTCGATCAGGTCGGCGCCGGCGCGGCTGAGACGCCGGGCCAGGCCCTGCCAGTCCTCGCGGCGCGCCCCCATCATCGAGCCGATGACGACCTTGGTGGGAAAACGCCGCTTCAGCGTGCGGATGCGCCGCTCGACCACGTCGATCGGATGGCGGCTGATCAGGTCGATGTTGCCCATGCCGACCAGTCGGTCGGCGCCGTGGTCGAGCGAGGTGATCATCGGGTAGGCCAGGTCGACGCGGGTGCCCTCGACGGAGGTCGTCTTCAACACCGCGCCGCTCCACCCCATCTCGAACGCCCGCGCCACCATGTCGAGGTCGTCGGTGCACGGCGAGGCGGCGAGGACGAACGGGTTGTCGAAGGTGACGCCGCAGAATTCGGTCTCGAGATGGCGATAGTCGTGCGGCGTCTCGATCAGGAACCGCGCCTCCGGATCCTGGTCGTGCGTCTGGTGCCGGTCACCCCGCCCCCCGGACTGCCGCCGGGACGGCGCTCCACTCATCGCTTCCTCCGGAGCGCGGCGACGATCGCCGCCGCCGCCGCCTTGCCGTCACCGACTGCCGTGACGATCGCCTGGTCCGAGCCGATGGCGTCGCCACCGGCGTAGAGCATGCCGCCGACCCGCCGCGTGCGCTCGTGGGCGCGGATCCAGCCACTCCGGGTACGGGGCAGGCGGGTCAGGCGACGATCCAGCTCGAGGCCGGTGGCCAGGATCACCTGGTCGCAGGCGAGCTCGCGCTCGGCGCCCGGCACCGGCTCCGGGGCCGGACGCCCGGTCCCGTCCAGCGGCCCCGGTCGCATCGTCTGGAGGCGCACCGCCTCCACGCGTCCCGCGTGACCCAGGAAGGCGAGCGGCGCCGCCAGCAGATGGAGCTCGATCCCGAGCTCCTCCGCCTCGCGCATCTCGCGCTCCCAGGCCGGCATGTCGCGGCGCGCGCGCCGGTAGACCAGGTGGACCCGGGGACGCACCGCGCCACCGCCCTCGAGACCGCAGCGCACCACCGCCATCGCCGCGTCGACCGCGACGTTGCCGCCCCCCACGACGACCACCCGACGGCCGACACGCTGCCGGTAGCGCCGGCGACGGCACGCCTCGAGGAAGGCGATGGCCGGCATGACGCCGCCGAGATCGCTGCCGGGAATACGTGGCTCGCGGGGCACCGCGCCCGGTGCGATGTAGACCGCGTCGAACACGGCGGCGAGCTCAGCCGGCTCCTCGATCGGGTGATTCAGGCGGACCTCCAGCGTCGCGGGCGCGTCGATCGCGCGCTCGACCACCCAGCGGCCATCGGCGGCGATGGTCTCGTCGGGGAAGCGATCGAGCGGAATGGCGTG
>JASFRE010000471.1:0-3855 GCA_050115055.1 Candidatus Eiseniibacteriota bacterium
GACGGTGCCAGTGGCGGGGACGGTGCCAGTGGCGGGGACGGCGCCAGTGGTGGGGACGGCGTCGGGGTGGCGCCGGCGCCGGGAGAGGCGTCAGGCGTTTTGACCGCGCCGGATGTCCGTCGTAGGATCTCCGTGACCAGGCACTCTCCGGTGCCGCGGATTCCGCCGCCGCACCAGCCTCTCGTGGCGCCGATCCCGCCCGGCGCCCATCACGTCTCGAGCCGGGAGTCCCCACTCATGCAGCGCATCATCGATCGACCCGGGAGCCACGCGTGGCGCCTCGCTCTCGCCCTCGGGCTGCTCTGCGGCGCCATGCTGGCGCAGTCGGTGCAGTCAGCGCAGTCGACTCAGTCAGCGCCGCCGGCCCAGTCAGCCCAGTCGGCGCAATCGGCCCAGTCGGACCCGGAGTTGCCGGACAGGCCGGCCGGCGCCGACCGCAGCCTGCCGTTCCGCGTCAGCACCCTGACACTCGGTGGCAGCCCGCTCTCGAGCTTCATCGTCACCGACGCGGACATGCACATTCCGTGCGTCAAGCTGGGCACCGATGGCAACATCTGGCTCACGCGCGCCGACAACTCGCATGCCTACGGCGTCCCGAACCCGCGCGACATGGTCGCCATCTACTCGACCGACGGCGTCGAGCTCGACACGATCACTGGCGGTGGCATGCGTCACCCGCGCAGTGTCGCCCGCGATGGTGATGGCAACATCTATGTCGCCGGCGAGGACGTGTTCTTCGCCACCGATGTCTACAAGTACACGGCGAGCGGTACCTACCTGACGAAGTTCCATACAACCGGATGGACGCTGATCGACGAGTACAACGACATCGTCGTGCTCGATACCCATCTCTACGTCTCGTCGTGGCACGGCACCGGCAACGACGACCAGATGACCGTGTTCGATACCGACGGTGCGACGCTCGACACCTTCAGCCCCACCGGGCCGCTCTACTACCATCGCGACATGGCGCTGGCCGAGGACATGACCCTCTGGGTGCGGACGCCGCGCAACGGCACCGGCAATGACCTGGTGCGTGCCTTCGATCTGGCGGGCAACCAGATCGGTTCCTTCGCGACCGACATCGCGGTGCCCGGAAGCAATATGCGAGGCCTGGAGATCGATGCCGACGGCACGCTCTACACGCTGGACGTCAACTCGCAGACGCTGTGCGCCTTCGATCAGGACGGCACGCTCGTCGGGCAGACGCCACTCGCGGGGCTCAGCGCCTGGATCACCGACTTCACGTTCGGTCCCGGGAACACGCTTCTCGTCGCCAACCAGGCGCTGCAGAGCTCCGGGGTGGCCGGCGACGCGCCCGCGCTTGGCCGCCCGTACGTCATGGCGACGCCCAATCCGTTCCGGGGACGCGTCGAGCTGCGAGTCGGGCCGGGTCACGAGGCGGCCCTGGCTGGGGTGTCGCACCGCGGTGACGATCTCGAGATCTTCGACGTGTGCGGGCGCCGGGTGCGATCGCTCGCCGTTGGTACCGGCGGGCCGGACGGTGGATTCGCGACCTGGGACGGCACCGACGCGACGGGCGCCCCGTTGCCGTCGGGGACCTACTATCTACGGGTCGAGGTCGGTGATGCAGTCGAGTCCGGGCAGGTGACGTTGGTTCGCTGAACCGGCGTCAGGCCGCACGGACCGCGCGCGGTTCGATGGGCGTCGCGAGCGGCGCCCGGGTCCGTGACCGACGGTGTGCGGGAGAGGTGCGCCGGCGAGGTGTGCGGGCGAGGTATGCGGGCGAGGTATGCCGGTGAGGTATGCCGGTGACGCGTGCCGGCGGTCGCGTGGGTCCGGTGCACGACCGCCGCTTCGGAGTGACGGCCGGCCGCCCGGCGATATCTACAATTCGATTGTGAGACGTGGAGTAGAACTTTGGTTTGACACAAATGTATAGTAGTGATAGGTTCTGACTTGAGCGCGCGGGGCGCCACGCGAGCCGACCCCGATCTGCCCCGCGCGGGACCACGACCCCGGAACAGAACGACGCCACGTCGCGACGACCCTGTCGCTGGTGTGGCTCAGCCTTGGCGCTGCTCGCTGCCGGTGCCGTGCCGGCGGCGGCGCGCCGTGCCTGTGCTACTCGCCGTGCCCGTACTGCGCACCGGTGCGGCGTGCGTCGTGCTGCGAGGTGCGCGCGCAGGCACGCCCGGGGATGCGTGATGACCGTTCGGCCTGCCACGAGGAACGAGGCGCTTCGCCATGTTGGCAGTGGTGGCGTGCGAGTGACGCTGGCCGTCCGGGTCGGTGGCACGGTGCGCGGTGGCGCCGGCGTCGTCCGCGATGACGACGGCAGGGGCTATGGCGACGATGACGAGCGCGGGAGGTGGGAGGCACCGCCCGCCGGATCGCTCCTCGGCATCGTGGACGGGCGCTCGGCCGCGCGGGCGAGCGGCGCGGCCCGTGGCGGCGCGGCCCGCGCGCGCGCGCGTCGAGCCTCCGGCGCCGCGGCGACCGGACCGGTCCCGACGCCGGAGCAGATTCAGGGCGCCGCACGCGACGACCTGGCGAGCTGGGTCCTGGCGCACGGCAAGCACGCGACCGATCGACTGCTGGCCCTCGGCCTCGCACGGCTGCTCGACGAGCGGCTCTACCGTCGACTCGGCTCGGTGCGCTTCGGCGACTTCGTGCGCGAGCACCTGGGGATCGGCACCGGCAACGCGCGCCGGCTGGCGCGCCTCGGCCGCGGGCTGCGCGACCTGCCGGAGCTCGATGGCGCTCTGGCGACGGGGCGACTGAAGACCAGCCATGCCGTCGAGCTGCTGCGTGTCCTGCGGCCCGAGATGCTGGCGACCGAGCGCGCGGCGTGGATCGAACTCGCGGCGCGGTCGACCGTCCGCGGGTTGCAGGCGATGGTTTGCAAGACACTCGAAGCGCAGCGCCAGGGCAGCGAGGGCGGCGAGGGCAGCGAGGGCGGTGAGGGGAGCGAGGGCAGCGAGGGCAACGAGCGCGCCGCGCCGACCGCCGCGCCCGACGCCGACCGCACGCGCGGCGGCCGGTTCTCGATGCGGGTCGCCGCGCACGAGGCCGCCCTCTGGCTCGAGTCGATGGACGTCGCCCGCAAGGCGAGCGGCACGCAGCTGCCGCCCGGCGACTGCGCAGACGTCATCAGTGCGAGCTTCTTGGCAGCGTGTGGCGGAGAGGTCGAGGCGGACGGGACTGCCGATCTCATCGAACCCGAACCCAAACCAGAAGCCGACCCCGCGACGAGGGTCTCGCGCGCGCCCGGTATCCTCGAGGAACTTGCCTGGCGGCCCGACGACGCTGCGGACGACGTCGACCCCGCCCGCCGCTGGCCGTGGGTCGACTGGCGGGTCCCACCGGGAGGCACGGACGATTCCGACGTCGTGCTCGGCGCCACGGATGCCTGGGAGCTCGGCGACGCGCTCCGGCGGCTGGTCTCCCGCGACCGCGAACAGCGGTTTGACCTCGGCGAGATGCTCGCGCGCCTGCGAGCCGGCCGCGGCTGGAGAGCCCTCGGCTTCCGCTCACAGGAGGAGTACTGCCGGGAGCGCCTCGGAATGACCGCGCGCGAGGCCGGCTACCTGATCGAATTCCACGGCGGTCTCGAGCGTTATCCGCTCCTGCGTCGCGCCTATCTCGAAGGATCCGTCACCTACTCCGGAGCCCTGTTGCTGCTCCAGGTCATCGACCCGACGACCGAGGGGCCGTGGGTCCACTGGGCGTCGGACCTGACCCACCGGGAGCTTGAGCGGGTCGTGGAGCAGGCCGTCGTCTACCAGCTGCGCGGCGCCAGCCCCTCCGACATGACGACGCACGCCTGGCTGCTCGGCGAGCGCCTGCGCCGGCGGCGCGACGGGGACGCGGCAGGAGAGCGGAATATGTTTG
>JASFRE010000472.1:0-3848 GCA_050115055.1 Candidatus Eiseniibacteriota bacterium
GGTGGTAATCGCCTACATGGTCGACGAGAAGGGCTGGCCGCGGCGCAAGGCGACCTGGACCTTCGGTGCCATCATCTTCCTGCTCGGCGTTCCATCGGCCCTCGCCTTCGGGCCGTGGAGCGACATCAAGATCGGCAGCTGGAACTTCTTCGACTTCTTCGACTACGTGTCGTTCAAGTACATGCTGCCGATCGGCGGCTTCCTGTCGATCCTCTTCGTGCTGGGTCGCTGGCGGATCGCCGGCTTCCTGGCCGAGCTCCGTCAAGGCTCGCGGACCTGGCTGCCGGGGCCCGGGCTGCTGGTGGCGAGCCTCGTGCTGGCGGCGGTCGCAGTCCTCGTGACCTTCATCGCCGGGCTGTTCGGCAAGGCGTGAGGGGGTTGTCGGGGGCTTGAGGCGGCGTGAGGGGCGGTCGACGCGGCGCCGGCCGCCGTCAGGGTGCGGCCAGCGCCCGGAACGGTGACGGCGCGTCCGAGGTGTCGGTCAGCGCCGCCGCTGGCGGCACGAGCCAGTCGCCGAGCGCCGGCTCCACCAGGAGGAGCTGTCCGGTCGTCCGATTGCGGACCATGAGGCCGGGCGGGCGCCCGGTCCCCGCCGGGCGCGGCACCATCGCCCCGAGCTCGAGCACGTCGGTGGTGCCGGTCTCGTCCTCCAGGCTGATCCGGCCACGGGAGTCCGCGTCGGCGCCAGCGTCGGCCGGATCCAGGAGCTCGAGCCAGGTGAGCCGCCGCAGGAACGCCAGGTAGTCGAACACCCGACCGGTGTTGCAGGGCCGCTCGCGCCCGCCCTCCCGGAGCAACCAGCGATAGGTCGGGCCGTCCTGCAATCGACTGCGCAAGTCCGTGGAATCCTCCGGTTCGATCGTGATCCGCTGCAGAACGAGCGAGTCGGGCACCGCCGTGCGCCGCAGGACGACCCGCACCGTCGCCCGGCGCGGCAGCGCGCGCGGGAACACGTGCGGATCGAGCATCGGCGCCGGCATGTCGAGCCCCGCCGCCGGCATGCCGGGCCTCGCCGCGGGCGCCACGACCTGCCGCGGTTCGGCGTGGAGCTGGAAGACCGTGTCGGCGCCGGCCACGCGGGCGTAGCACTCGCCCGAGGACGGGCCGGGCGCGCCGCGGCCGAGGCGGACGGCGAGGAGCGGAGTCCCGGCGGCGTCGAGGAGTTCGACCGCCATGGCCCCGCCGGCGTTGCCGGCGCCGGGCGTCGCCGGATCGAATCCGAGGTGGCGGTCCCGCCGGGTGTCGGTCGCCACCACCGTGGCCAGGCCGAGGAGCGTGCCGCGCAGCAGGCGCTCGACGCGCGGCTCATCGACGAAGGCATCGTGATCGGCCGGGTAGCGCCAGTGCCCCGCACGGCGCGTATAGGTCCACGACGTGTCGCGATGCGGCGGCCGAATGACGATCGTGGCGACGGAATCGAGCAACGACGCCTCGTCGATTGCCGCCGGCCAGGGGTGCAGCGGCCGGAGGGTGCTCGCCAGGCGCCGCGCCGCCGCGTGGCGGGCGTCGTCGAGGCGCTCGATGGCGAGCAGCACTGCGAGCAGGACGGCGAGGATGACCAGGAAGCGGGTCACGACGCGCCTCGCGGCCGCCCCGCGTCGCCGACGGTGGACGCCGCCGCCGATCGCGGCGCGGCTCGCGGCGCGGCGACGGACGGCGGCCGACGGCCCCGGCGCCAGCGCCCGAGGCCGAGCAGCCCCAGGGCCAGCGGACCGCCGGCCACGACCGCGAGGCGCCAGCCGAGCACGGTGCTCGGCGACCGGCGGGGGAAGCCCCGCACGACCGGGTGCCGGTTCATGAGGGCGGCCAGCTCCGTCGGCAGGGCGAGCGTGGCGACGGTGTTCAGCAGCAACTGATCGTGGGCGAACCCGGCGCGTTCGAGATGGGCGTTCTTGAACATCTCCGAGCAGCCCACCAGGACCAGATCGCCGCGCGGCGCGGAGGCGTCACCGTCCGGCACTGCGGTCCGGAGCTCGAGGTCGTCCGGACCCGACGCCGCGGTGCGCGGCACGACCGGCGGGAAGCGACCGCGTAGCCGGACGACGAGGGGACAGCGTCCGAGTAGCGAGTCACCGGGCTCGAAGACCTCGGGTGGCAGCCAGCCCCCGTGCCAGTCGTACGACCAGGCGGTGGGGGAGGTGGTGACAAGAATCGTGGCCTCGAGATCGAGCGCCGCCAGGCGCTCGCGGTCGAGCGCGAAGCGGTTGCCCCAGATGAACAGCAGGTCGCCCAGGTTGCGGGTGATCGTCGAACCGGCGGCGTAGTCGGTGCCGACGGCGCGGATCAGGAACGGCAGCGCCACCTGCTGCGGATCGTACTCGCGCACGGCCGTGCGCCGCACCTCGGTCTCGAGCTCGAGATCGGCGCGCGTGCGGTCCATCAGCACCTCGCGCACCTGCTCGACGCCGAGCTGTCGCAGGTAGAGATCGAGATCCTGGAACTGCGGCTGTGGCCAGTAGACCGTCTCGAAGCCGGCCCCCCGGTACTGGCGCTGCTGGATGTTGAAGTGCTGGAGCGCCACCAGCGCCCTGCCGCCTGCTGCCAGGTGCCCGGCGAGGAGTCGCCGCGGTGCGCTGGCGTCGCGTCGCGGCTGCATCCAGACCAGGACGTCGACATCGTCGGGCAGCACCGGCTCGCGCGGATCGAGATGGATGACGCGATAGCCGTAGTCGGCGAGGAGGCGCCGGAGCCGGCTGTAGACGTCGGTCCCGGCCGGCGCGATCAGGCCCTGTTTCTGGTAGTCCTCGTAGGCCTCGGCCGGTGAGAGGCGCGGCAGATCGGAGAGCACGGCGACCCGCGGTGCCCGCCCGTCGCGAAGCCGCAGCGCGGCCGCTGCGAGCAGGAACTCGAGGTGCCGGACGGTGCGCCCGTCGAGGTGGGGCACCACCGACCGGCGGGCGCCGCGCTCGAGGAGCAGGCCGCACCAGACGGTGCGCGGTACCAGCGAGTCGCCGACGACGGTCTGGATCTGGAACGGTCCGAGGCCGAGCCGCGCCAGCGCCTCGGGTTCGCCGGCGGCCAGCGTCGACGGGCGGCGCACGCTGGTCTCGATGCCGGCGTCGCGGAGCAGGCGCCGGACGCGGGGTTCGATCGGCTTGAGCTCCGGCGGCAGGGTCGCGCGCGGGCTGGCGACGAGCACCACACGCAGCCCGTCGGACGCCGCCGCCCGGGAGGCCGGGGCGGGCACGGCGGTGGCGCCGCCGGGCCGCTCGGCCGCGGCGAGCGCCGCGAGCGTGGCCGGTGCCGGCGTGTGCAGTCGGTCGGCGGTCAGATCGAGGCGTACCGCTGCCAGCGGCGACAGGTAGTGCGCGAGCATGAGGAGCAGGACGAGCGCCACCCCACCGGCGACGAGCACCTGACTGCCGGCCCGCCAGATGGCGCTCACCGTCACGTCGCCGCGCACCGCGCCGCCGCGCCGCCGGCCCCGGACCGCCAGGCCGATGAGCAGCAGGACCGGCACCGACAGCACCACGGCGCCGCGCCAGAGTAGCCGCGCGCCGTCGCCGAGCGCCGGCAGGGGCGGGGGCATGGGGCGCTCGACGCGGTTCCGGACCAGGCGCGAGCGGTCCTCGAAGGTGCGCAGCAGCGTCCGCAGAAAGACGCGGTGCGCGAAGCCGTCCTCCTGGAAGATGCCGTCCTCGAACAGGCTGCTCGAGGCCAGCACCAGCACCTGGCCGCGCCAGGGGCTGTCGGGCTCGAGCAGCACCGCGAGGTTCTGCTTGGGGACCGGCAGGCCACCCTCGAGGTCCTCGACGTCGAACAGCCCCTCGGGCAGCGGCAGGACGCGCGCGTGCTCGGTCGTCGTCGCCACCACCTCGGCCGACATCCCGAGCTCCTCGAGCCGGCGC